>NZ_JBFUKA010000035.1:0-40419 GCF_056401085.1 Nocardioides sp. P4_G4 | reverse complement strand
GGTCCGGGCATGAAAAAACCCCTCGCAGGGAGGGGTGGCCGCGCGACTCGTGGAGTCAGCGCGGCTGGCCAAGGAGCAGGGACTGCGTGCACATGTCGTCCATGCTACCGCCGTACGTCGACCGGCGGCGACCCGGTTGTCGGGCCGCCGCCGGTCGTGGGCACGGTTCAGCGCACGAATCGCGGCGTCATCGGCGGGTCCCACCACTGACCGTTGTTGGCCTTGATCGCCCCGATCAGGTGCACCACGAACGCGAACACGAGCGCGAGGAAGTAGGTCACGAAGCCGACGAGCACGAACATCAGCGGGATCGAGATCAGCAGGACGATCCCGGTGACGATCTGCACGTTGAGCGAGTTGGCTGCGTGCTGGCGCACGAACGGCCCGCGGTCCTTGTACATCAGGTAGATCACCAGGGACCCCACGAAGCCGAGCGTGCCCGCGGAGAGCACCATCGCGACGAGCGGCACGCCGTGGGCGGCGGCACCGAGGGTCCTCTCCTGGGCGGGCGAGATCGACGTCTGCGGGGCGCTGTAGTCCGCCGGGGGCTGGTAGGCCGGCGGTTCGTACGCCGGCCGCTCGCCGTACGGGTTGGACGGGTCCAGCGGTGACTGGCTCATGGTGACCTCCTGTGGTCTGTGTCCTCCACTCAACCACGCGGTGGGGCGGAAACCATCCCGGCTCAGGGGTGGTTCAGGGTCGGCTCAGGGGTCGGCACGGGTAGACCCCCCAAGAACTCCTTGACAGTGGGCCCGGACGTGGGTGACGATCACTCCCCAACGACTGCTGGAGGGTTCTCGTGGACGCCACGGACAAGACGGCCATCTCGGCCCTGCGCTCGGTGGCGCACCCGGTGCGCCTGCGCATCCTCTCGATGCTGACCGCCCAGCCGATGAGCGCCGCCGAGGTGGCCCGTGAGCTCGATCTCACGCACGCCAACGCGTCGTACCACCTGCGCGTGCTGCACGACGCCGGCGAGCTCGTGGTCGAGAGCGAGGAGAAGATCCGCGGCGGGACCGCGAAGCGCTACCGGTACGTCGTGGGCGGCGACCCCGCGCGCCCCTCGGGACCACCGACCGTCGAGGACGAGATCGCCTGGCAGCACGCGACCCACTCCGAGATCGTGCGGCGGCTGGGCCAGCGCGTGCGGGGGCCGGGCAGCTCCTCGGACATCGAGACCTGGGTGACCCCGGAGACCTGGCGCGAGGCGATCGACATGGTGTCGGCCGCGATGACCCTCCTGCACGACCGGGCACGACCGCCCGGTACCGAGGGCACCGTCCACGTCAGCGCCTCGTCGCAGGCCTTCATGATGGGAGACCGGTCATGAGCTGGGCCGACGCGATCCAGCCCCTGCGGCAGCGCAACTTCGCGTGGTACTTCGCCTCGCGCTTCGTCAACACGCTCGGCACCATGATGGCGACCATTGCGTTGACCTTCGCGGTGCTGGACATCACCGACTCGGCCGCCGCCCTCGGCCAGGTGCTGGCCGCCCACACGATCCCGATGATCCTGCTGCTCCTGTGGGGCGGGGTCATCTCCGACCGGTTCCCGCGCACGCTGGTGCTCCAGTTCTCCAACGTCGCATCGGCGCTGACCCAGGGCGTGATCGCCTTCCTGGTGCTGTCCGGCCAGGCGGAGCTGTGGATGCTGATCTCGCTCTCGGCCGTCCACGGTGCGGTCTCGGCCATCTCCATGCCGGCGATGGCCAGCGTGATGCCCCAGCTGGTGCCGCGCGAGCAGCTCCAGCCGGCCAACGCACTGGTGGCCCTGACCCGCAACGGCCTCACCGTCATCGGCCCGACCGTCGGCGCCCTGCTCGTGGTCACCGCCGGCTCCGGCTGGGCCCTGGCCGTCGACGCCGTCACCTGGCTCCTGTCGGCGCTCCTCCTCGTCCCCGTGAAGATCCCGGCCCCTCCGCCCCGCGCCGAGCAGACCAGCACCCTCACCGAGCTCCGCGAGGGCTGGACGTTCTTCCGGGCGACCACCTGGCTGTGGGTCGTCGTGCTCGGCTTCGGCTTCCTCAACGCCATCCACACCGGCGCGATCTTCACGCTCGGACCCGTCGTCGCCGAGGACACGATCGGGCGCCAGGCGTGGGGCTACGTGCTGTCGGCCGAGGCGCTGGGCCTGCTCGCCATGACCGTGGTCATGCTGCGCGTGCCGCTCCAGCGCCCCCTCCTGTGGGGCATGGTCGGGTGCTCGGCGATGTCGGTCCCGATGTTGATGCTCGGGCTCGACCCGCACCTGGTCGCCCTGGTGGTGGCCGCCTTCATCGGCGGCGCCGGGATCGAGGTCTTCGGCATCGGCTGGAACCTCGCCATGCAGGAGAACATCGAGGAGCGCATGCTCTCGCGCGCCTTCTCCTACGACATGCTGGGCTCGTTCATCGCCATGCCCGTCGGCCAGCTCCTCTGGGGGCCGCTGGGGGTCGCGTTCGGGAACTCCCGGGTCCTGGTCGTCTCGGGCATCGCGTACGCCGCGATCTGCCTGCTCGTCCTGTGCTCGCGATCGGTGCGGGACCTCCCCCGGCGTACGAGCGACGTCGAGGTCGTGGCGCCGGCTGGTACGACGACGTCGTAGCAGGAGTGGCTGGGCCACATTGCGTCCGGCCCTGCCGGCCGCGGGGGCGGTGAGTCAGCCACATTCCTGCGACCTGGCACGTGGCTGGCTCACCGCCTCCCCGGCGAGTCCCGGCGACCCGCCGTACGAGCGGTGACTCAGCCACCATGCTGCGACCGGGAATGTGGCTGGCTCACCGCCCCGCAGCCGGCTGGCTAGAGTCGCGGCCATGACGACTCCCGAGATGTTCCGGCTCGACGACAAGGTCGCCATCGTGACCGGCGCCTCCAGCGGCCTGGGCGTGGCGTTCGCGCAGGGCCTGGCCGAGGCCGGCGCCGACCTGGTGCTCGGCGCCCGCCGTGCCGACCGGCTCGAGGAGACCGCCCAGCTGGTGCGCGACGCCGGCCGACGCGTCCTCACCGTGCAGACCGACGTCGCCGACCCGGCACAGTGCCAGGCACTCGTCGACGCCGCGATGGCGGAGTTCGGCCGCGTCGACGTGTTGGTCAACAACGCCGGCGCGGGCACCGCGGTGCCTGCCACCCGCGAGACGCCCGAGCAGTTCCGCTCGGTCATCGACGTCAACCTCAACGGCTGCTACTGGATGGCCCAGGCCTGCGGCCGGGTCATGCAGCCGGGGTCCTCGATCGTCAACATCTCCTCGGTCCTCGGCATCACCACCGGCGGCCTGCCGCAGGCGGCGTACTCCGCGTCCAAGGCCGGCCTCAACGGCCTCACCCGCGACCTCGCACAGCAGTGGACCGAGCGCAAGGGCATCCGGGTCAACTCGGTCGCGCCGGGCTTCTTCACCTCCGAGATGACCGACACCTACCCGGACGGCTACCTCGACCTCGCGATGCAGCGGGTGCCCGCCCGTCGCAAGGGCGACCCGGCCGAGCTCGCGGCCACGGTGGTCTTCCTCGCCTCCCCCGCCGCCGGCTACATCACCGGCCAGACGCTGCCCGTCGACGGCGGCATGACGATCGCCTGAGAGGCCGGGGCCTGGCTCAGATCCCCGTCGGGTCCTGGTCGAGGATGCCCTGCGCGGCATCGGCGCCGCTCGCTGTCGGCCTCCCCTTGAGCAGGTACTCGAACCCGACGGCGACCAGCGCACCGGCGATCGGCCCCACGACGTAGATCCAGTAGTTGCTCAGGTCCCCCGCGATCAGCTCGGGCGCGAACGAGCGGACCGGGTTCATCGACGCGCCGGTCACCGGTGCCGCCCAGACGGACACCAGCCCGATGTAGCCGCCCACGGCCAGCGCACCGTTGAAGCCGATGTTCCGGGCGCCCGACGCGGTCCCCAGGATCACGCTGACCAGACCCAGCGTCAGCACGCCCTCGGTCAGCGCCGCCACCGTCAGGCTCACGTCCTTGGTCGGCTCGGTGGCGCCGTTGATGATCCCGCCGTACATCGCCTCCAGGAACCATGCCGCCAGGACCGCCCCCACCAGCTGCGCGACCAGGTAGCCCGGCACCCGCCGCCAGGGGAAGTTGCCGCGCACGGCGAAGGCCAGCGTCACCGCCGGGTTGAGGTGGGCTCCGGAGATGGTGCCCATGAAGAAGATGATCGCCATCACCATGACGCCGGGCGCGAGGGCCTTCATGGCGAGCGTGAGGTCGCCGCCGTACGCCGTCGCCCCGACCACCCCGCCGCCGGCGGCGACGAGCACCAGCAGGAAGGTCCCCCAGGCCTCGCTGAAGAGGCGGCGGAACTCTCGCCGGGGATCGTCGAACTCGACCTCGAGCCGGTGCGCTCGGGCGCTGTGGCGGCTGAGCCAGGCGAGGGCCGGCTCACCGCTGTCGAGGTGCGGCTGCATGTGGGTCATGGTGGCCTGCCTTCCCGCGGGACACGTCCGTTTCTACGGGCCCCGGCGGGCGCCGGGTAGGGTCCTTCGGCCCTGCGCCCATGCTCGTCACAAAGATGGCGTCACGGGAAATGACATCAGGCCGGGCCCTCGCGGGTCCGGCCTGATCTGTGTCGGTGGAGGTGAGGGGACTCGAACCCCTGACCCTCTGCATGCCATGCAGATGCGCTACCAGCTGCGCCACACCCCCAACGGGTGCGTCCTCCGGAGCGGGCTCCTTCGGACAACTCGCAGAATATTAGCCAACCGACTACCGCGGTGCGAAATCGGGGGTCCGGTTCCACGCCACGAGGCGCAGGGACGCCCCGGGACCAGCGTCGTCGAGCACCGTGTGGCCGCAGTTGTCCATGCCCCGCAACGTGCGGGCAGCGGCCGGCTCCCAGCCGAGCAGCGCGACCGTGGCGACGCGCAGGGCGGCGCCGTGGCCCACCACGCAGGCCGTGCCGCCGGGCGCGACGGCGGCGAGCGCCTCACGCAGGGCAGGCAGGATGCGCGCCAGGACGTCGGCGGCCGTCTCCGCGCCGGGGACCGCGTCGGCGTGCTCGAAGGAGCCACCGGCCGCGGTCCAGCGCGCGTGCTCGGCGGGGTACGCCGCCGCGAACTCGGGGATCGTCAGGCCGGCCCGCTCCCCCACGTCGTACTCCCGCAGGCGCGCATCGTGCCGGACCCCGAGCCCGGTGGCCTCGGCGACCGCCGCCGCCGTGGCCGCGGCGCGGGCGAGGTCGGAGCTCCACAGGACCTCCGGGCGCAGTGCGGCGATGGCAGGGGCCACCGCCGCCGCCTGGGCGCGGCCGACGTCGTCCAGGCCGACGTCGAGGTGTCCCTGGGCGCGACCCTCCGCGTTCCAGGCGGTCTGCCCGTGGCGCAGGAGGACCAGGGTCCGCGGAGCCCTCACTCCTCGTCGGGGGTGGCGGCGTCGCTCTCGTCGGGCGCGTCGGTGGCGTCGGTCGTGCCCGCGTGGGCCGCCCCGGGCACCTCGGCGACCAGCGGGGTGGTGACGTCGACCGAGATCACCGGGCAGTCGCGCCACAGCCGCTCGAGGGCGTAGAACTGACGCTCCTCCTCGTGCTGCACGTGCACGACGATCTCGCCGTAGTCCAGCAGCACCCAGCGTCCCTCGCGGTGGCCCTCGCGGCGGATCGGCTTGGCGCCGTGCTCGCGGAGCTTGTCCTCGACCTCGTCGACGATGGCCTTGACCTGGCGTTCGTTGGTCGCCGAGGCGAGCACGAAGGCGTCGGTGATGGCGAGCTGCTCGCTCACGTCGAAGGCGATCACCTGCTGGGCGAGCTTGTCGGCGGCCGCGGCAGCGGCGACCTGGACGAGCTCGATGGCGTGGTCGGTGGCAGTCATACGGGCTCCTTGTCGGGAGAGGCTCCCGCAGTGGTGGTGTAGAGGTCGTGCTTGGCGATGTACTGCACGACACCGTCGGGCACGAGGTACCAGACGGGTTCGCCGCGACGCCTGCGCGCGCGGCAGTCGGTCGAGGAGATCGCCAGGGCCGGGATCTCGACCATGGTGACCTTGTCGGAGGGGATCTTGTCGAGCGTGGCCGGGACCATGTCGTAGCCCGGCCGGGTGCAGCCGACGAACTGGGCGAGGGCGAAGAGCTCGTCGACGTCGCGCCAGGTGAAGATGTCGGCCAGCGCGTCGGCGCCGGTGATGAAGTAGAGGTCCGCGTCCGGCATCTCGGCGCGCAGGTCGCGCAGCGTATCGATGGTGTACGTCGGCCCGGTGCGGTCGATGTCGACGCGCGAGACGTTGAAGCGCGGGTTGGACGCCGTGGCGATGACCGTCATCAGGTAGCGGTCCTCGGCCGGCGACACCTCACGGTCGGCCTTCTGCCAGGGGGCGCCCGTCGGCACGAACACGACCTCGTCGAGGTCGAACCAGGCCTGGACCTCGGACGCCGCGACGAGGTGGCCGTGGTGGATGGGGTCGAAGGTGCCACCCATCACGCCCACACGACGGGGCATCAGCTGTGCTCGCGCCCGCCGCCGAATGCGACCAGGGCCACCATCAGGCCGAGGAGGATCGTCAACGCGATGCCACCCACGAGGTAGGGGTGGATGGTGGGCGCGTCCTGGGACTCGGCGGCCAGGATCGTCAGGGCGTTCAGCGACATGGCGCGATCCTATCGCCCACGGAGCGCGGGACGTGCCTCGGCGCCCACCCCCTGCGGCACCGCCGCCGGCGCCGCGCGTGGCGTCTCGTCAGCGCACGTGTCCGTCGCCGACGACGACGTACTTGGTGGACGTCATCTCGGGCAGCCCCATCGGGCCGCGGGCGTGCAGCTTCTGGGTGCTGATGCCGATCTCGGCGCCGAAGCCGAACTCGCCGCCGTCGGTGAACCTGGTGGAGGCGTTGACGAGCACCGCGGCCGAGTCGACGGCGGCCACGAAGCGCCGGATCGTCCCCTGGTCGCGGGCCACGATCGCCTCGGAGTGGCCCGAGGAGAAGCGCCGGATGTGCTCGATGGCCCCTTCCACGTCGGCCACCACGGCGGCGGAGATGTCGGAGGAGAGGTACTCGGTGGCGTGGTCCTCGTCGGTCGCGGGGACCACGTCGTCGTACTCTGCGAACGCCTCGTCGCCGTGGATGGTGACGTCGTGGGCGCGCAGGGCGTCGATGACCGCGGGCAGGAAGTCGTCGGCGACGTCCTCGTGCACGAGCAGCGACTCGGCGGCGTTGCAGACGCTGGTGCGCTGGGTCTTGGCGTTGACCACGATCGCGAGCGCCTGGTCGAGGTCGGCCGAGGCGTCGACGTACACGTGGCAGTTGCCGACCCCGGTCTCGATGACCGGCACCGTGGACTCCTCCACGACGCTGCGGATCAGGCCCGCTCCCCCGCGCGGGATCAGCACGTCGACCAGCCCACGAGCACGCATGAGCGCCTTGACCGAGTCGTGGCTGTCCCCGGGCACCAGCTGGACGACGTCCGCGGGCAGGCCGGCGGCGACGACGGCACCGCGCAGCGCCTCGACGATGGCGGCGTTGCTGGAGCGCGCGCTCGAGGACCCGCGCAGCAGGACGGCGTTGCCGGACTTGAGGCAGATGCCGGCGGCGTCGGCGGTGACGTTGGGCCGGGCCTCGTAGATCATCCCGACGACGCCGAAGGGAACCCGCAGCTGACGCAGCTCCAGCCCGTTGGCGAGCGTCGAGCCCCGGACCACCTCGCCCACAGGGTCGGCCAGCCCGGCGACGTCGCGCAGTCCCGAGGCCATCGCCGCGAGCCGGTCGTCGGTGAGGCGCAGCCGGTCGATGATGTGGGCGGGAGTGCCCGCCTGCTCGGCGCGCGCGACGTCCTCCGCGTTGGCGGCCAGAACCGTCGGTGCCTGCTGCAGCAGCGCGTCGGCCATCGCGTGCAGGGCCGCGTCCTTGGCGGCGCGGGTGGCCAGGGCGAGGTCGTGGCTGGCGGTCCGGGCGCGGGTGGCGACCTCGCGGACCCCGGCCTCGTGGTCGGCCCGGTCGTGCGTGGGGACGTCGGTGCTCATGCCTCGAGCGTAGGTCGACCGGCTCCCGCTCGTGACGCCGTCTCAGCCGCGGGAGCGGGGTTAGGGTCCCGTGCATGACGGGGACCCGGGGACGACTCCTGCCCAGGCTGGTCGGGGGCGGCATCGCCGTCGCCCTGCTCGCCAGCACGCTGACCGCGGCACGTGCCGAGGAGGCGCCGGCGCCGGCGGTGGCCGACCTGCCGACCCGGACGACCCGCGGGGTCGTGGTCGACCTCGCGGACGGGGACCGGTTCGAGGTGAGCGTGGCGGGCAACCTGCGCTCGGTGCGGGGACGCCGGTACGACGCGACCACCGGCACCTGGAGCGAGCGCACGGTGCTGCTGAGGCGCAGGCACCTCTTCTGCGGCGACGTCGACGCCCGCGCGGCCGGCACCTCGGTCGCCGTGATCGCCGAGTGCGACCGCTTCGGCTACGCCGAGGACCAGGCCCCCACCCACTCCCAGGCGCTGTGGTCCGACGACCTGGTCTCCTGGCGGGTCCACCGACTCGAGGGCGAGGCCTACGAGGAGCCGGGCATCTCCCCCGACGGCCGGTCCGCCGTCTGGTCGCAGTACCAGGGCTACCTCACCCTGACCCCCGCCGAGGGCTTCGTGGCCCGGACGATCTCGCTGCCCGGCCAGGAGTACACGGAGACCGCCACGATCGCCGACGACGGCCGCGTGTCGATCATGTACGGCGCCGGCGACCGCTCCGGGTCGGGCTGCCGGCTGGCGGTGGCCACCCGCCTCGGCGACGACGACCCCGTCCGGCAGGAGCTCGACGTGAGCAACGCCTGCGGCGACGTGGACCTCGTCAACGTCGACGCGCTCACGGTCCTCTTCGGCGACGCGAGCTCGCCGGCGTACGTCGCGACGATCACCCGGCCCGACCAGGCCTCGCCCTGGACGGTCACGGCGGTCGCACCGGCGGAGGCTCCCGGCCTGGTGACTCGCCGCGGTCGCGCCGGGACGACGTTCGTGGACTCCCCCGGTCTGCCGCTGGTCGCCCTGTCCTCGGTTGACCGCAGCACCATCGACGTGCAGGACTACGACCCCCTCGCCCAGCGGTGGGGACCGCTGCGGACGCTGACCACCCTTCCCGGGCCGTGCCACTGGGAGAACGCTTTCTCCTCGGAGCCGTTCGGCGTGCTCGTCGCGCAGGTGACCTGTGACGGTCGCAGGAAGGTCCTGGTGTCCACCGACGGGTCCACCTGGACCGTGGCCGCCATCGCCCGGCACCCGCTCGGCGTCTCGGCGGACCGGCGCTGGGTCTCCTCCAGCACCCGGCGCTCGACCAGCATCTTCTCCCGGGARCTCGGCCGGGTCGTGCTCCCGGCCGGGGCCACCCGCCGCTGCGACGCCGTGCTCCCGTCCGGTCCGGACTCGGCCGTCCGACTGACCACGCCTCGCAGCTCCGGCTGGCCCAGCGTGCTGCAGGAGTCCACGACATCGGGCTGGCGTCGTACGGACACCGCCGTCCCGCGCGCCAGGGCCCGCAGGGACACGTGCCGGCGTGTGCAGGCCGACCTCTACGAGACGGTGCCCGCCTACAGCTTCTCCGGCCGCCTGCGCGGCACCACGCTCTCGGTCGTCCCCCGCGGCGACGGCTGGAAGGTCCGCCCGACCCGCTACTGAGGTCGGGACGCGCGAACGCCCCCGACCGTGGCGGTCGGGGGCGTTCGTCGTACGACGGGCGGGCTCAGCCCTTGCGCTGGGTGACCTTCTCGGTCGCGGCCGGCAGGACCGTGTGGAGGTCGCCCACCACACCGAAGTCCACGAGCTCGAAGATCGGGGCCTCCTCGTCCTTGTTGACCGCCACGATCGTCTTCGAGGTCTGCATCCCGGCCCGGTGCTGGATCGCGCCCGAGATCCCGTTCGCGACGTAGAGCTGCGGCGACACCGTCTTGCCGGTCTGGCCGACCTGGAACGCGTGCGGCATCCAACCCGAGTCGACCGCGGCACGCGAGGCACCCACCGCCGCCCCGAGGGAGTCCGCGAACGCCTCGATCGGCGCGAAGTCACCACCCGTGCCCCGACCACCCGAGACCACGATCGCGGCCTCGGTCAGCTCCGGACGACCGGTCGACTTCCGCGGCTGCGAGGCGATGATCTGCGCCGACTTCGCACCATCAGAGATGCTCGGCGCGAACGCCTCCACCGTCGCGGCACCCGCGGCCTCCTCCGGCGCAGCGGAGTTCGGCTTGACCGTGATGATCGGCGTCCCGGTGGTGACCTTCGCGGTGACGGTGTAGTTGCCCGCGAACACGCTCTGCGTCGTGACCGGGCCGCCATCGCCGGACTGGACGTCGACGGCGTCGGTGATCAGGCCGGAGCCGATCTTGATCGCCAGCCGGGCACCGATCTCCTTGCCCTCGAACGTCGAGGGGATCAGCACCGCGGCCGGTGAGGACTTCTCGACCAGCTGCTGCAGCGCCTCGGCCTTCGGGGCCACCAGGTAGCCCTTGAGCTCGGCGTCGTCGACGACGTAGACCTTCTCCGCGCCGTACGCCTTGACCTTCTCGGCCACCGCGTCGCCCTGCGCCGAGGCGCCGAAGAACACCGCGGACGGCTCCCCGAGACGACGGGCGATGGTGAGCAGCTCGTACGTCGGCTTCTTGACCTCGCCGTCGGCGTGGTCGATGACAACCAGGACTTCACTCATGATCTGCGTCTCCCTCTTCCCGGGCGCTCAGATGAACTTCTTGGAGGCGAGGAACTCGGTCAGCGCCGCGGCACCCGACCCGTCCTCGTCCTTGACGATCTCGCCGGCCGTGCGCGGCGGGCGGGCGGTCGTGTCCTCGACCTGCGTCCAGGCCACCGACAGCCCGACCTGGTCGGCCTCGACCCCGATGTCGGCCAGCGACAGCGTCTCCAGCGGCTTCTTCTTCGCCGCCATGATGCCCTTGAACGACGGGTAACGCGCCTCACCCGACTGGTCGGTCACCGAGAGCACCAGCGGCATCGTCGCGCCGATGACCTCCGTCGAGCCCTCGTTGTCACGCTTGATGCGGACCTGGTCGCCCTGGGACTCGATCACCGACGCCAGCGTCACCTGCGGCAGGCCCAGGCGCTCGGCCAGCATCGCGGGGATGACGCTGCCCGACGCATCGGTCGACGCCATCCCGCAGACCACCAGGTCAGGCACGCCGATCTTCTCGATCGCCTTGGCCAGCACCAGCGACGTCGCGGCGTAGTCCGAGCCCGCGATCGCCTCGTCCATGACGTGGACCGCCTTGTCCACGCCCATCTGCAACGCCTTGCGGGCCGCGTCGACCGCCTTCTCCGGACCCACGCACAGCGCGGTCACGGTGACGTCCTCGCCCTCGCGCTTCTCCTTGAGCTGGAGCGCCTGCTCCACGGCGTACTCGTCGAGCTCGGACAACAGACCGTCCACGCCGACCCGGTCAACGGTGTAGTCCTCCTCGAAGTGCCGGTCGGCAGTYGAGTCGGGCACGTACTTCACACAGACGACAATGTTCATGGTGTGTGGCCTTTGCGGCCCCTCCTGAGCTGGTGACCCGTCGGGCAGCAGCCCGTCGGATCCGAGGATGGTGTGGTGGCGAGGTTACAAGTCAGTAACCCCACCACGGAACAGCATCCGCGGTGGGGTTACTCACAGTGACGCTGTCAGCGTCGCTCGCCGGGTTCAGGGACGGATGATCCGGTCCAGGACACGGCCGATGATGAGCCACACGATCGCGGCGAGCCCCCAGTTGACCAGGGCGTTCTTGGTGGCGGCGTTGGCCCCGTCGAACTTCAGGATCCCGTCGCGACGGTCGAAGACACCGAGGTCCACGGCGCTCGCCGCGTCCTTGATGAAGACGACGAGCGCGTTGTCGGTGTTGGCCTTGAGCGCCACCAGGAGGGCACCGAGTGCGCACGCCAGCGCGCACAACGCGCACACCAGCCAGACCAGCTGGGCGATCCGCGCGCGAGCGGCGGCGGCCGCTGAGGCGGTGCTCCTCTTCCTCGACTTCTCGGTGGTGGTGGTGTCGTCCTTGGCCACAGTGGTGTCCTTCCGGGATCCTGGGTCGTGGGGTCGTGAGCGGGTGGTCGCCGGCGGCCTGCCGGCGTGCGCGGGGGCTACCGTCCCACGAAGGCAGCCTTGCCCGGCCCCTGCTCAACGAACGACTGCATGCCGATGGCACGGTCCTCGGTCGCGAAGAGTGCCGCGAACTGCTGGCGCTCGATCTCCAGGCCTGTCTCGAGGTCCACCTCGATGCCCCGGTCGATCGACTCCTTGGCCGCCCGTACGGCGTACGCGGCCGCCGTGCTGAACTGGCCCGCCCACGCGACCGCGGAGGCGTACACCTCGGCGGCCGGGACGACCCGGTCGACCAGCCCGATGGCCAGCGCCTCGTCGGCCCTGACGAAGCGGCCCGAGAAGATCAGGTCCTTGGCCCGGCTGGGACCCACGAGCCGGGTCAGCCTCTGGGTGCCGCCGGCGCCGGGGATGATGCCGAGGAGGACCTCGGGCTGACCCAGCGTGGCGTCGTCCGCCGCGATCCGGATGTCGGCGCACAGCGCCAGCTCGCAGCCCCCACCCAGGGCGTAGCCGTTGACCGCGGCGACGACCGGCTTGGGGATCCGCGCGACCGCCGAGAACGCGGACTGCAGCCCGCCGGAGCGCTTGACCATGTCGGTGTAGGACATGTCGGCCATCTCCTTGACGTCCGCGCCCGCGGCGAAGACGCGCTCGCCGCCCCACACCACCACGGCCCGGACGTCGTCGCGCTCGGTCGCCTCCAGCGCCGCCGACCGGATCTCCTCCTGCATCTGGACGTCCAGGGCGTTCATCTTGGGGCGGTCCAGGCGGATCGTGGCCACTCCGTCGGCCACCTCGAGCCGGACGAACTCACGCGTCGCGTCGGTCATGTCACTCCTTGGTGCGCACTCAGTGCGGTCGGTTGACGGGTTCGGGCATTCAATCAGGGACAATGCCGGGCGTGACACCGGGAATGTGGGAGCACCAGGGCGAGACGACCGAGGTGTGGCCCGGCCGCAACTGGCCGCTGGGCGCGACGTGGGCAGCTGAGTCGACCAACTTCGCGGTCTACGCGCCGCTGGCCCGCACCGTCTGGCTGTGCCTCTACGACGACCGCGACACCGAGCGGCGCATCGAGCTCACCGAGCAGTCGCTCGGCATCTGGCACTGCGCGGTGCCCGACCTGCGGCCCGGCAGCCGCTACGGCTACCGCGTCGACGGCGACTGGGACCCCGAGCGCGGCCTGCGCTTCAACCCGGCCAAGCTGCTGCTCGACCCCTACGCCACCGCGGTCGCCGGCGACCTGACCGTGGATCCCGCCATCTACGGCTACCGGGTGGACCACCCCGAGCTGCGCAGCGACCTCGACTCCGCGCCGTACCTGCCCCGGAGCGTCGTCGTGGACCCGGCCTTCGACTGGGAGGGCGACGACGCGCCGATGCGTCGACGCTGGCGCGACACGGTGATCTACGAGCTGCACGTGAAGGGCATGACCGCCCTGCACGACCGCGTCCCCGAGCACCTGCGCGGGACGTACGCCGGGCTGGCGACGCCTGCGGTCACCGACTACCTCCACGACCTCGGCGTGACGGCGGTCGAGCTGCTGCCGGTGCACCAGTTCTTCAGCGAGCCCGCGCTCGCCGAGCGGGGGCTGGTCAACTACTGGGGCTACAACTCCCTCGGCTTCTTCGCCCCCCACAACGCCTACTCCTCGTCGGGTGATCGTGGCCAGCAGGTCCGCGAGTTCAAGGAGATGGTGAAGGCCTTCCACCGTGCCGGCATCGAGGTCATCCTCGACGTCGTCTACAACCACACGGCCGAGGCGGGACCGGAGGGGCCGACGCTGAGCTTCCGTGGTCTCGACGACCTCGGCTACTACCAGCGCGTCGTCGACCCCGACCCGCTCGCCGAGCCGGAGCCRGACACCTACTGGGACGTCACCGGCTGCGGCAACACCGTGGACGCCAGTCGCACCCAGAGCCTGCGGATGATCCTGGACTCGCTGCGCTACTGGGTGGGCGAGATGCACGTCGACGGCTTCCGCTTCGACCTGCTGAGCGCCCTGACGCGCACGGGCCAGGAGGTGGACCTCGGCAGCCACCTGATGACCGCGATCGGGCAGGACCCGGTCCTGCGGCACGTCAAGCTCATCGCCGAGCCCTGGGACGCCTCCATGGACGGTTACCGCGTCGGGGAGTACCCGCCGCCGTGGGTGGAGTGGAACGACCAGTACCGCGACACCGTCCGCGACTTCTGGCGCCGCCACACGTCCGGCGTCCGGACGGTGGCCACGAGGCTCGCCGGATCCAGCGACCTGTACGCCGACGACGGGCGCTCGCCGTACGCCTCGGTCAACTTCGTCACCGCCCACGACGGCTTCACCCTGCGCGACCTGGTGTCCTACGAGCACAAGCACAACGAGGCCAACGGCGAGCACAACCGCGACGGCACCGACAACAACCGGTCCTGGAACTGCGGGGTCGAGGGCGAGACGGACGACCCGACGGTCCTCGCGCTGCGACGTCGGCAGGCCGCCAACCTGATGGTGACGCTGTGCCTGTCCAACGGCGTCCCGATGCTGACCGCCGGCGACGAGCGCGGCCGCACCCAGGGTGGCAACAACAACGCCTACGGCCAGGACAACGAGACCTCGTGGATCGACTGGCGCCCCGACGACGCCTGGCTCGACGTCTACGAGATCACCAAGACCGCGCTGCGCCTGCGCCGCGACCACCCGGCGCTGCGGCAGCGGCACTGGTTCGAGGGGCGCCCGGCGATCAAGGGCGGTCCCAAGGACCTGGCCTGGATGCACCCCGACGGGCGCGAGATGACCTCGTCGGACTGGCACGACGACGGCCTGCACACGGTGGGGATGTTCGTCTCGGGAGATCCGCTCCGCTCCCCCGGCCCCCGCGGCGAGCAGCTGCGGGACTCCTCGTTCGTGATCTGGCTCAACGCCTCCTCCCAGGACGTCGAGGTACGTCTCCCGGAGAACGCCTGGGTCCACAAGGGCGAGGTGGTGGTGTCCACCTGCCCCGACAACCCGATCGGCACGCCGGTCTCCTCCGGCGGCACGCTGGTGCAGCAGGCCCGCTCGGTCGTGGTGCTCCGGGAGGTCAGGGGATGAACGTGCGCACGATCCCGGTGCTGCGCCACCCCTGTGCCGACCTGCTGATCGTGCAGCTCCTGGGGATCGTGATCTACCCGTTCCTGGGCGACCAGCCGCTGGGCCGGGCGCTGTTCTCCATCTTCGCCCTGCTGGTGCTGGCGATCGCGGTCTTCGCCGTGCGGATGACCCCGGCCCTGAGCTGGATCTCGGCGGGGCTCGGTCTGCCGGTCGTGGTGCTCACCCTCTGGGAGGCGGTGTCGCCGGGGGTCGAGTCGGTCGTGCTCTGGTCGTCGGTCTTCCACGCGGCGTTCTACTTCTACACCGCCTACGCGCTGCTGCGGTACATGTTCGACGACCACGTCGTCACCACCGACGAGCTCTACGCCACCGGCGCGACGTTCACCGTGGTGGCCTGGGGCTTCGCCTACGTCTACCTCGCCGTCGAGATCGTCCTTCCGGACTCGTTCACGGTCATCGGCGACCCGCTGGATGCCACGGCATGGTTCGAGATGCTCTACCTGTCCGTGACCACCATGACCAGCCTGGGGCTCTCCGACATCGTCCCGATCCGCCCGCACGCCCGCTCCTTCGTGATGCTCGAGCAGATCGCGGGGATGCTCTACCTGGCCCTGGCCGTGGCGCGGATCATGGCGCTCACCGTCGCCCGGACCGCCTCGCGCGACGAGCGCCGGAGCGACTGATCCTGGGCTGCTCGAACGGTCGCTGAGCTCGCGGACCGACGCCGGGGTGGCGGTGAGCCAGCCACCCTCACTCGACGGGGAAGGTGGCTGAGCCACCGCTCCCGGACGCGCCGCGGAGGACCCGCCCGCGTGGCGGTGAGCCAGCCACCCTCACTCGACGGGGAAGGTGGCTGAGCCACCGCTCCCGGACGCGCCGCGGAGGACCCGCCCGCGTGGCGGTGAGCCAGCCACCCTCACTCGACGGGGAAGGTGGCTGAGCTACCGCTCCCGGACGCAACGAGCGCCGGAGCGATTGAGGCTCAGGCGAGGGCGGCGACCCACTCGATCGGGTCCCCGGCGTCGAGGTCGGTGATGCCCGCCGTCTCGAAGGCGCCGAGGACGACGACGCGTCGTACGGCGGCGAAGGTGAGCACGTGGGCGACCATCCCGCCGTAGGTGAAGACGCGGGGCGGCTCGCACGTGACGTCGACGAAGGTGTCGTCGAGCCGGCCCTCCTCGATCGTCTGGCGCAGCTGGGCCAGGAATGCGGGCCCCTCCTCGGCCAGCTCGCGGCGCAGGGTCCCGAGCGACTTGCCGCGCTCGTCCCAGTTGTATCGGCGTTGCGAGGAGGCGGCGTTCCACTGGGCGAGCTGGCCGACGAGCCGCCCGAGCACGGAGCGGATCGTCATGTCGTCGTCGATGGTCCCGATCGGGATCTCGATCGAGGCGTCGAGCTGGGCGTCGGTCAGGCGGGCGGCCCGGTCCAGCATCTCGCCGGTGAGCCACAGGTGGTGCTCGATCATGCGCGTCATCAGGTCCATCGGGGTCACCTTCGAGGTCGTCGGCAGCCGCAGCGTGCCGGGCGGGTGGAAGTGCACCCGGCTCGGCGCAGGCAGCTGCGTGCGAGTCGGGTGCTGACGCCAGTGGGTCGGGGCCACGCCGTACTCACGCCGGAAGGCGCGGGTGAACCCCTCGTGCGAGTCGAAGCCCGCCTCGATCGCGATGTCGGTGACCTGCCGGCCGGTGACCGCCAGCTGGTACGCCGCCCGCTCGAGCAGGAGGCGTCGCCGCATCCGTCCGGGCGGCTCGCCCCCGGTGGAGGAGACGATCCGGTCGAGGTGGAACCGCGACAGGTGCATCCGTCGCGCCCGCTCCTCGCCGGTCAGGTCGAGCGTCTCGGCCAGCACGGCGAGGAACGAGGCGAACGTGTCGGTCGCTGTCGTCATGGCCCCACCCTGCCCGTGCGGTGCTGCCGGCGCTTGACCGTCCTTGTGCAGCCCGGTGGGCAGTATCCCGTCAGCCGGGCGCGGAGACCAGCCCCAGCTCGGCGACCGAGGCCAGCGACTCGTTGCGCGGCAGGACCCGCACCGTGTAGCCGAACGGGCCCGAGCGGTCGAGGCGCACGGAGGCGTCGAAGCGGTGCCGGTTGCCCTCGTAGGACTCCGACACGTGCATCGGCGTGGCCACCTGGTCGAGCAGGTCGTCGTCGGCGCCGGGACGGCCGTGGACGACCTGCACCTCGACGTCGTCGGCCGACAGGTCGCCCAGCGCGACGTAGGCCCGGACGGCCAGCGTGGCGCCGACCTCGGCCGCGTCGCCGACCCCGTCGGACTCCACGTGCTCGACCCGGACCGAGCCCCACGCGCCGCGCACGTGCTGCTTCCACTGCGCGAGCTCGCGGGCGCCGGTGTAGTCGGAGTTGAGGGCGCGGGAGGTGTGGGCCGCCGGGGCGTACAGCTCGCGGACGTAGTCACGCACCTGGCGGGTGGCGAGCACCTTGGGGCCGAGGGACTTCAGGGTGTGGYGCACCATCTCGAGCCAGCGCGTGGGCACGCCCTGCTCGTCGACGTCGTAGAAGCGCGGGGCGACCTCGTTCTCGATCAGGTCGTAGAGCGCGGTGGCCTCGAGGTCGTCACGACGGTCGGGGTCGTCGACACCGTCGGCCGACGGGATCGCCCAGCCGTTGTTGCCGTCGTACCACTCGTCCCACCAGCCGTCGAGGATCGACAGGTTGAGACCGCCGTTGAGCGCGGCCTTCATGCCGGAGGTGCCGCACGCCTCGTAGGGGCGCAGCGGGTTGTTGAGCCACACGTCGCAGCCGGGGTAGAGCGGCTGCGCCATCGCGATGTCGTAGTTGGGCAGGAAGACGATGCGGTGCCGGACCTCGGGGTCGTCGGCGAAGCGGACCATCTCCTGGATGAGCTTCTTGCCGCCGTCGTCGGCGGGGTGGGACTTGCCGGCGATGACCAGCTGCACCGGGCGCTCGGGGTCGAGCAGCAGCCGCTTGAGGCGCGCGGGGTCGCGCAGCATCAGGGTGAGTCGCTTGTACGACGGCACGCGGCGCGCGAACCCGATCGTCAGCACGTCGGGGTCCAGGGCCGTCTCGATCCAGCCGAGCTCGGCCGGGGCCAGCCCCCGCTTGGCCGACGACTTGGCCAGCCGCACGCGGGCGTCGTCGACGAGGCGACCGCGCAGGGTGCGCTTGAGGTCCCACAGGCGCTTGCCGTCGATGCGGTCCACCAGCGGCCACAGGGCGTCGGTGTCGTCACTGTCGACGTCGGCGCCGAGCTCGGCGGCGAGCTCGAAGACCTCGCGGGCGATCCAGGTGGGGCCGTGGACGCCATTGGTGACCGACCCGATCGGGACCTCGGCCTCGTCGAAGGCCGGCCACAGTCCGTTGAACATGCCACGCGACACGTGGCCGTGCAGCCGGGAGACGCCATTGGCGCGCTGGGCGAGGCGGAAGCCCATGACGGCCATGTTGAAGACCGCGGCGTCGCCGCTGTCGTAGTCCTCCGCGCCGAGCGCCAGCACCCGGTCCGCGGGCACTCCGGGCGTCGGGGACGCCTCGCCGCCGAAGTACTGGTGGACCAGCTCGCGCGGGAAGCGGTCGATGCCCGCGGGCACCGGGGTGTGGGTGGTGAAGACCGTGCCGGCGCGGGAGACCTCGAGCGCGGTGTCGAAGTCGAGGCCGGGGCCGCCCTCTCCGACGGTGAGCTCGCGGATCCGCTCGATGCCGAGGAAGCCCGCGTGGCCCTCGTTGGTGTGGAAGACCTCGGGCGCCGGGGCGCCGGTGATGCGGGAGTAGACGCGCAGCGCGCGCACGCCACCCACACCGAGGAGCAGCTCCTGGCGCAGGCGGTGCTCCGAGTTGCCGCCGTACAGGCGGTCGGTGACGTCGCGGTAGTGCTGCGGGTTCTCCTCGATGTCGGAGTCGAGCAGCAGCAGCGGGACGCGACCGACGTGTGCGACGAAGACGCGCGCCAGCAGCGGCTGGCCGCCGGGCAGGTCGATCGACACGATCGCCCGGGTGCCGTCGGTCTCGCGCAGCAGCGTCAGCGGCAGCTCGTCGGGATCGAGGACCGGGTAGGTCTCCTGCTGCCAGCCCTCACGGGACAGCGACTGCTTGAAGTAGCCGTGCCGGTAGAACAGGCCGACACCGACGACCGGGATGCCGAGGTCGGAGGAGGCCTTGAGGTGGTCGCCGGCGAGGATGCCCAGACCACCGGAGTACTGCGGCAGGACGGCGGTGATGCCGTACTCCGGCGAGAAGTAGGCGACCGCACGGGGGGCTTCGCCCTCCGGGTGCCCCCCGACAGCCCCCTCGGGGTACTTGCGCTGGTACCAGCGGTCGCCGTTGAGGTAGCGGTCGAGCGACTCGGTGGCCACCCGCAGCCGCTCGAGGAAGGCGGGGTCGCCGGCCAGCTCGTCGAGGCGGTCGCGGCCCACGGCGCCGAGCAGGCGCACCGGGTCGTGGTTGACGCCGGCCCACAGCTTCTCGTCGATCGCCCGGAAGACGTCCTGCGTCTCCGGGTGCCACGACCAGCGCAGGTTGCCGGCCAGGGTGGCCAGGCCGGCCAGCGGCTCKGGCAGGACAGGACGGACGGTGAATCGTCGGATCGCTCGCACGGACCCGACCGTAGGGCATTTCTTTGATCGATCCAAGAACCATCCCAGGACTCCCCCGGCACGCACCGGACCAGACCACGCGTAACCCCGATCAGGACTGCGCCGTTGTGGGCGCATGACCCGCACCCGTGCCCCGCGCCGCACCGGACTCCTCGCCGGCCTGCTCGCGCTCACCGTGATCGGTGGCCTCTCCCAGCTGCCCGCCGCCGGCAGCACCGCGCCCGCCGCGGGGATCGACCCCGACGCCGTCAGCACCCTCGGCGACCCCGTCGTGGCCCTCGGCGACCGGGACCTGCGCGGTACCGCCGTCCCGCTGGCCGGTCAGCGACGGGCGGTCGAGGCACTGGGAGCCACCACCGTGCGGTGGAACGACCTCGGCACCCCCGCCTCGATCCTGCCCACCGACGGCTCCCTCGGCGCCGCTCCCGGCGATGCCGTCGCCGGCGCCCGGGCCTGGCTGCGCGAGCACGCCGCGGCCTTCGGCCTCACCACCGCCCAGGTCGACGACCTCGACCTGGTCAACGACCAGCACCTCGCCGGCATCGACGCCCGGGCCGTCCTGCTCCGCCAGCAGTACGACGGTCTCCCGGCCGCCGCCGGCGGCATGGTGACCGTGGGGGTCGCCGGCGGCCAGGTCCGCTACGTCTCGTCGTCGCTGGCGCGCAGTACCGCCTCCTCGGTCCCGGCCGCGGTGCTGACCCCGCTCCAGGGCTGGCTCGCCGCCGCGGCCGACGCCGGGCTTCCGCGCGTCGAGGCCGCGGACGTCGACGTCGTCGGGTCCACCACCGGCTGGACCCGCCTCACCGTCCCGGGCCTGGGCCGCGAGCAGCAGGTGCGCCTCCGGGCGCTCCCGATGGCCGACGGCACCGTGCGCCCGGTCCTCGAGGCCAACGTCGTCGACGTCGCGGGCGGCGCGGCGTCGGCGTACACCTCGCTCGTCGACGCGGTCACCGGCGACGTGCTCGTGCGCCGCAACCAGGTCGACAACGCGTCGTACGACAACCTCTTCACCGGTTCGATCAGCGCGACCGACTGCGGTCCGCGGCACGCCTTCGAGCTCACCGACGACCTGACCCGCTCCATCAACGCCGTCGCGGTCGCACTGCCCGCCGACGACGTGACGATCACGGTCCGGGGTCCGGGAGACGTCCTGCTCGGCACCTACGACCTCGGCACCAGCCCCGAGGTGGCGACGTACACCGCGGACGCCATCCCCGCCGGCACCTACTCCGTGCAGGTCTGCCCGTTCGACGGCACCTCGGTGGTGCTCGGTCAGTACACCCTCGCGGTCACCACCAGCGACACCGCGGCCCCGTCCGGCGACGAGGTGGGCTTCGCGCCCCGCTGGCGCTACTTCCCCGCCAACCCGACGCTCGACTCGCCGACAGAGACACCCACCAACAGCGTGGTGGGCTGCTGGACCCTCCCGGGCGAGGACTGCGACACCCCGCCCGGCGCGCTCGCCAACGTGGCGGCCTTCGGCCCCTGGGACACGATCGCGGCCGGCCTGGCGAGCTCCACGACCGTCGGCAACAACGCCAACACCCACGAGGCGTGGCTGGACCCGCTGGCCCCCGGCGGGACCGCCCAGGCGCCGGTCTCGCCGACGCGCGACTACACCCCCGAGTTCACCGACGCGTGGAACAACTCGCGGTGCAACCCCGCCCAGCTCAAGCCCGGCGGCAACGACATCGAGGCCTCGGTCGCCAACCTCTTCGTCGCGCACAACCGCATGCACGACTTCAGCTACTACCTCGGCTTCACCGAGGACAACTACAACCTGCAGACCGACAACGGCGGTCGTGGCGGGGTCGCGGGCGACCCGGAGGTCGGCAACGCCCAGGCGGGTGCCATCACCGGCTCCAACTACACGACCGGGCTCGGGCGCGACAACGCCAACCAGATCGCCCTGCAGGACGGCATCCCCGGCATCACCAACCAGTACCTCTTCCAGCCGATCGCCGGCGCCTTCTACGCCCCCTGCACCGACGGCGGCCTCGACATGGGCATCGTCGGCCACGAGTACACCCACGCCATCACCAACCGGATGGTCGGCGGCCCCGACGAGGGCCTGACCTCCGAGCAGGGCGGCGCGATGGGTGAGTCGTGGGGCGACCTCGTCGCCGCGGAGTACCACCACGAGCACGGCTACGGCAACGGCAACAACATCTGGGCCGTCGGCGCCTACGCCACCGGCAACCTCTACACCGCGATCCGCGACTACGCCATCAACCGCAACCCCCTCAACTACTCCGACTACGGGTTCGACATCACCGGCGCCGAGGTGCACGCGGACGGCGAGATCTGGAACGGCACGATGTGGGAGGTCCGCCAGGCCCTCGTCGACGAGTACGACGCCTCGTTCGACTACGAGGACCGGGCCCTGCAGCTGCGCTGCGCCCAGGCCACGCGCATCGCGAGCCCGACTGCGGCCGAGGCCTGCCCGGGCAACCGGCGGTGGCTCCAGCTGATGTTCGACTCGTTCCTGCTCCAGCAGGGCGCCACCTCCATGCTGGACGCCCGCGACGCGATGCTCGCAGCCGACCGGATGCGCTTCGACGGCGCCGACCAGGACGTGCTGTGGCGGGCCTTCGCCCGTCGGGGCATGGGCGTCGATGCCTCGGTGGCCTCCGCGGACGACGACGAGCCCGTCCCGAGCTTCGCGGCCCCGACCGGCAACACCGCCGTCACGTTCGCGACCAGCGGTGCGGCCCGGGTCTACGTGGGCGACTACGAGGCGCGCGCCACCCCGGTCGCCGACACCGACGCGGTGACGCCCCTGGGCGCCACGGCYTCGTTCACCCCCGGGGAGTACGACATGCTCGCGGTCTCCCCCGACCGCGGCTTCACCCGCTTCACCCTCACCGTCCCCGCGGGCGGTGGCGCCCTCACGGTGCCGGTGGCCGACGACCTCAACGTGGCCTCGACCGCTGCGGGCGCGACCGTGATCGGTGCGACCGAGGGATCGCTCAACCCCGAGGCCCTGATCGACGGCACCGAGGCCACCAACTGGGGTGGCGTCACCGAGGGCAACGTCGACACCACGCACCCCTCGGTCGCCGTCGACCTCGCCGGCGACGTGCAGACCGTCCGCCGTGTGGGCGTCAGCGCCTACCTGACGCCGGCACCCACCGACGACAGCACGGTCCCGCTCGCCCAGGACGACCCCGACTCGGGCTCCCGCTTCACCGCGCTGCGCCAGTTCGCCCTGGAGGCCTGCACCGCCGGCTGCGGGTCCGCCGACGCCACCTGGACGCGGTTCTACACCTCGCCCGCCGACGCCTTCCCCGGCGTCAAGCCGCGGCCCGTCGCCCCCACGCTGACGATGCGCGACTTCGACGTACCGGACACCGAGGCCGCCGCCGTGCGCCTGGTGACCCTGCACAACCAGTGCACGGGCGGTCCGGACTTCGCCGGCGAGCAGGACGACGACCCGCTCAACGACACCGACTGCGCCACCGCGTCCGACCGCGGCACGATCGTGCACGCCGCCGAGCTGCAGGTCTTCACCACCGCCTCCGGCACCCCCGCGGGGGGCGACACGGGCACCGGCGGGAGCACCGACCCCGGGACCGGGGCAGGTACCGGAGGCACCGGAACAGGGACCGTGACAGGGACCGGGAGCACCCCGTCGGCCGGCGGCAGCACCTCCGGCCCACCCGCGCGGGTGGGCACCTCGATCCGGCTCCGGATCCGGCGCGCGGCGCAGACCGGCGCCAACCCGGCCCCGGTGCTGYGCGCCCGGCTCCGGCTCGACGGGGCCCGCGCCGAACGCCTCGGACGCTGGGTCGTGACCGTCGACGGACGTCGCTACGCCAGCTCCCGGGTCGACCGGTTGACCCTGAGACTGCGGGTCTCACGACCTCTGGCCCCCGGCACGCACCGGGTGCGCGTGGCTTTCCGGCCGGCCGACCGCAGGGCCTTCGCACCGTCCCGATCGGCGCTCGCGCGGATCGTCGTACGCCGCTGAGCGGCACGCACCACGGCGGTCCGGGGGGCCCGGCGGCGGCGACCGGTCCGGACCCCGGCTTGCGTGAGCCCCCCGGGTTCGAAAGTGTGGGGCGCATGGTTGGACGCATACCCGTCATGGACGTCTCCCCCGTCGTCGACCTCGGCCGGCAGGCGGCCAAGGCCACCGTCGGCGAGCCGATGCCCGTCCGCGCGTCCGTGTTCCGGGAGGGACACGACCAGCTGAGCGCCGAGGTGGTGCTGACCGACCCGTCGGGCGCACGCCGCGCGCCGGTGCGGATGGTCAAGCACGCCGAGGTGCCCGACCGCTACGACGTGTGGGTCACGCCCGACACCGAGGGGACGTGGACCTTCGAGATCGCGGCGTGGTCCGACCCGCTCGCCACCTGGGAGCACGACGCCGGGCTCAAGATCCCGGCCGGCGTCGACGTCGAGCTGATGTTCACCGAGGGCCGACTGCTCCTCGAGCGCGTGGTCGCCGCCGGCGACCTCGACGCCCACGAGACGTCGGTGGTCCGCGGAGCCGCCCAGGCCGCGGGTGACACCGCACGGCCGGTCGAGGCCCGCCTCGCCGCGCTCCAGAGCCCCGAGCTGTGGGGCGTGCTGTCCCGCCACCCGCTGCGCGAGCTCGTCTCGACCGAGGGCCCCTACCCGCTGTACGCCGACCGCACCCGCGCGCTCTACGGCAGCTGGTACGAGTTCTTCCCGCGCTCCGAGGGCGCGACCAAGGACCCGAAGACGGGCGCGGTCACCAGCGGCACCCTGCGTACGGCGGCCGAGCGGCTCGACGCCGTCGCCGACATGGGCTTCGACGTGATCTACCTGCCCCCGATCCACCCGATCGGCGAGGTCAACCGCAAGGGCCCCAACAACACCCTCACCCCGGGCCCGGAGGACACCGGCTCCCCGTGGGCGATCGGCAGCAAGGACGGCGGCCACGACGCCATCCACCCCGAGCTGGGCGACTTCGACGACTTCGACGCCTTCGTGGCCCGTGCCGGCGCGCTCGGACTCGAGGTCGCGCTCGACCTCGCGCTCCAGGCCGCGCCCGACCACCCCTGGGTCACCAGCCACCCGCAGTTCTTCACCACCCGCGCCGACGGCTCCATCGCCTACGCCGAGAACCCGCCGAAGAAGTACCAGGACATCTACCCGGTCAACTTCGACAACGACCCGACGGGCATCTGCCGCGAGGTGCTGCGCATCGTGCGGCTGTGGATGTCGCACGGCGTGCGGATCTTCCGCGTGGACAACCCCCACACCAAGCCGCTGGCCTTCTGGGAGTGGCTGCTCAAGGAGGTGCGCCGCACGGACCCGGACGTCCTGTTCCTGTCCGAGGCGTTCACCCGCCCGGCGATGATGCACGGACTCGGGGCGGTCGGCTACCACCAGAGCTACACGTACTTCACCTGGCGCACCGGCAAGCGCGAGCTCGAGGACTACCTCACCGAGCTCGCCACCGAGTCCGACCACCTGATGCGGCCGAACTTCTTCGTCAACACCCCCGACATCCTGCACGCCTACCTCCAGTACGGCGGCCCGGCGGCGTTCAAGGTCCGCGCGGCCATCGCAGCGACCGGCTCCCCGAGCTGGGGCGTGTACGCCGGCTACGAGCTCTACGAGCACGTGGCGGTCAAGCCCGGCAGCGAGGAGTACCTCGACTCGGAGAAGTTCCAGATCCGGATCCGGGACTGGGACGCCGCCGACGCCGAGGGCCGCACGCTCGCGCCGTACCTCACGCGGCTCAACCACATCCGGCGGGCACACCCGGCGCTGCAGCTGCTGCGCAACCTCACCGTGCACTCCAGCGACGACGACCAGGTGCTGGTCTACTCCAAGAAGCAGGACGACGACGTCGTCCTGGTGGTGGTCAACCTCGACCCGCACGGCACCCGCGAGACGATGATCCACCTCGACATGCACGCCCTCGGCCTGGACTGGCACGACTCGTTCGTCGCCCACGACGAGATCACCGGGGAGGAGTGGAGCTGGAGCCAGAACAACTACGTCCGCCTCGACCCCGGCCACGAGCCCGCCCACATCATCTCCGTCAGGAGGCCCCGTTGACGACCACCGGCGACCGCACCCCCGTCACCACCGATCCCAGCACCGACCTTCCCACCGTCCACACCGGCAGCGAGGAGTTCGAGGACACCTCGACGACCGCTGCGACCCCGGACTGGTTCAAGACGGCCGTCTTCTACGAGGTGATGGTCCGCTCGTTCCGGGACTCCAACGGCGACGGCGTCGGCGACTTCAAGGGGCTCATCGAGAAGCTCGACTACCTGCAGTGGCTGGGTGTCGACTGCCTGTGGGTGCCGCCGTTCTTCACCTCGCCGCTGCGCGACGGGGGCTACGACGTCGCCGACTACACCGACATCCTCCCCGAGTGCGGCACCGTCGAGGACTTCCACGAGTTCCTCGACGAGTGCCACAAGCGCGAGATCCGGGTCATCGTCGACTTCGTCATGAACCACACCAGCGACGCGCACCCGTGGTTCCAGGCGAGCCGCGAGGACCCCGAGGGCCCCTACGGGGACTTCTACGTCTGGTCCGACACCGACGAGCTGTACGAGGACGCGCGGGTCATCTTCGTCGACACCGAGCCGTCCAACTGGACCTGGGACCCGGTGCGCCAGCAGTACTACTGGCACCGGTTCTTCCACCACCAGCCGGACCTCAACTTCGACAACCCCAAGGTCCACGACGCGATCATGGACGCGATGGCCTTCTGGCTCGACATGGGCCTCGACGGCTTCCGGCTCGACGCCGTGCCCTACCTCTACGAGCGACCCGGCACCAACGGGGAGAACCTCCAGGAGACCCACGACTTCCTCAAGAAGTGCCGCCGCTTCGTCGACGACAACTACCCCGGCCGGGTCCTGCTGTGCGAGGCCAACCAGTGGCCGGCCGACGTCGTGGAGTACTTCGGCGACGCCAGTGTCGGCGGCGACGAGTGCCACATGGCGTTCCACTTCCCCGTGATGCCGCGCATCTTCATGGCCGTGCGCCGCGAGTCGCGCTTCCCCATCTCGGAGATCCTCGAGCAGACGCCGGAGATCCCCGACAACTGCCAGTGGGGCATCTTCCTGCGCAACCACGACGAGCTCACGCTCGAGATGGTCAGCGACGAGGACCGCGACTACATGTGGGAGGAGTACGCCAAGGACCCGCGGATGAAGGCCAACATCGGCATCCGCCGTCGGCTGGCCCCGCTCCTCGACAACGACATCAACCGGATGGAGCTCTTCACCGCCCTGCTCCTCTCCCTCCCGGGCTCTCCCGTCCTCTACTACGGCGACGAGATCGGCATGGGCGACAACATCTGGCTCGGTGACCGCGACGGCGTGCGCACCCCGATGCAGTGGACCCCGGACCGCAACGCCGGCTTCTCCTCCGCCACCCCGGGCCGACTGCACCTGCCCGCCATCCAGGACCCCGTCTACGGCTACCAGTCGGTCAACGTCGAGGCGCAGCTGGAGAACTCATCCTCGCTTCTGCAGTGGACCCGCCGCCTGGTGCACGCCCGCCGGCGGCACCACGCCTTCGGGCTGGGGACCTTCACCGACCTCGGCGGGTCGAACCCGTGYGTGCTCTCCTACGTGCGCGAGCACGTGGCCGAGGACGGCACCCGCGACGTCATCCTGTGCATCAACAACCTGTCGCGCTTCCCGCAGCCGGTCGAGCTGGACCTGCGCCACTGGGAGGGCATGGTCCCCGTCGAGCTGCTCGGCGGCGTGCCGTTCCCGCGCATCGGCGAGCTGCCCTACCTCCTCACCCTGGGCGGCTACGGCTTCTACTGGATGCGCCTCGTCGAGGAGGGCCGTCACCCGTGACCGAGACCCTGCGCGACTTCATCGGCGGCGCCCGCTGGTTCGGCGGCAAGGGCCGGGACTGGGACCTCACCGGCGTACGCCGGGTGGGCGAGCTCCCCGATCCCCCGCCCGGCCTGCACGTCACCATCGAGCTGGCCGAGCTGACCTACACGGGCAGCGACGGGAGCACCGAGACCGAGCTCTACCAGCTGCCGCTCGCCTACTACACCGACCACCAGGAGCGCATCGAGCACGCCTCGGTCGGCGAGTGGGACGACCCGGACTTCGGCCACGTCTTCGTCTACGACGCGGTCCACGACCGCCAGGCGATGGGCCTGTGGCTGCGCGCCTTCGCCGAGGTCACCGACGGCCGGGTCACCCGTGACCGGCTGGCCTTCCACCGGGTCGAGGGTCATGAGCTGGACCTCACCGTCCACTCCACGCTCTTCAGCGGCGAGCAGTCCAACTCCTCGGTCGCCTTCGGCGAGGACTCGCTGATGAAGGTGTTCCGCAAGGTCACCCCGGGCGTCAACCCGGACATCTCGATCCACGAGGTGCTGACCCGGGCCGGCTCGGAGCACGTCGCCTCCCTCTACGGCTGGCTCGACGTGGTCGACGACGAGTCCGACACCACCATCCAGCTGGCCATGCTGCAGCAGTTCCTGCGGACCGCCTCCGACGGCTGGGACCTGGCGCTCTCCAGCGTGCGCAACCTCTTCGCCGAGGCCGACCTGCACGCCGAGGAGGTGGGTGGGGACTTCGCCGGCGAGGCCTCCCGGCTCGGCACGGCCCTCGCGGAGACCCACGAGACGCTGGCCATGCACTTCCCGGTCTCCACCCGCACGGCCGCCGAGACGGCCGAGCTGGCCGCCGCCATGCGCGGACGGCTGGAGGCGGCCCTGGACGTGGTCCCGGGCCTCTCCGAGCACGCAGCCTCGCTGCGGGCGACGTACGACGCGCTGGCCGCCCTCGACGGGGTGAGGATCCAGCAGGTCCACGGGGACCTGCACCTCGGCCAGACGCTGCGCACGGTCAGGGGCTGGAAGATCGTCGACTTCGAGGGCGAGCCCGCCAAGCCGCTGGCCGAGCGGATGCTGCCCGACTCCCCGTGGCGCGACGTCGCTGGGATGCTCCGCTCCTTCGACTACGCCCCGCGCGTGGTGATGATGACCGGCTTCGCGGCCGATCCGGCCGAAGGCACCGAGGACCAGCAGTCCTACCGCGCGACCGAGTGGTCCGCACGCAACTCGACGGCGTTCCTGGCGGCCTACGCCGGACGCGACCTGACCGCCGAGGAGCAGACCCTGCTCTCGGCGTACGTGGCCGACAAGGCCGTCTACGAGGCGGTCTACGAGGCCCGCAACCGGCCGACGTGGGTGGGTATCCCGCTCGACGCGCTGGCCAGGATGGAGCAGCCATGAACACTCCCACGAACCCCCCGAGCAAGACCGGGGCGACCGACCCGAGCCAGCCCGGCGAGCTCGACATCCACCTGATCAACGAGGGCCGGCACGAGGAGCTGTGGACGGTGCTCGGCGCGCACCCCACGCCCGACGGCACGACGTTCCGCGTGTGGGCGCCCAACGCCCTCGAGGTCCAGGTCGCCGGCGAGTGGGCCGGCTGGGACGGCTCCCGGCACCCGATGACCCGGGTGGGCGACTCCGGCGTGTGGCACGTGCTGGTCGCCGAGGCCGGCATCGGATCGCAGTACAAGTACCGCCTGCGCGGCGCCGACGGCGTCTGGACCGACCGCGCCGACCCGATGGCCTTCTACGCCGAGAAGCCGCCGAGCTCCGCCTCGATCGTGTGGGCGTCGGAGCACGAGTGGAACGACGCGGCCTGGCTGGCCGCGCGGGCCGACAGGCAGCCGGTCGACGAGCCGATGGCGATCTACGAGATGCACCTCGCCTCGTGGCGCCGCCACTACCCGCACCAGGGCCAGGCCGGCGACATCTACTCCTGGGACGAGATCGCGGACGCGCTCGTGCCCTACCTCGACGACCTGGGCTTCACCCACGTCGAGCTGATGCCGGTGATGCAGCACCCGTTCGGCGGATCGTGGGGCTACCACGTCACGTCGTACTTCGCCCCCGACGCCCGCTTCGGCGACCCGGACGGGCTCAAGCGCCTCATCGATCGCCTGCACCAGGCCGGCATCGGCGTCATCCTCGACTGGGTGCCCGGCCACTTCGCCACCGACGAGTGGGCGCTGGCCCGCTTCGACGGGACCCCGCTCTACGAGGACCCCAACCCGCAGCGCGGGTGGCACAAGGAGTGGGGCTCCCACATCTTCAACTTCGGTCGCCACGAGGTGCGCAACTTCCTCTACGCCAACGCGCTGTACTGGCTCGAGGAGTTCCACGCAGACGGCCTCCGCGTCGACGGCGTCGCCTCGATGCTCTACCTCGACTACGGGCGCGAGCACGGCGAGTGGAGCCCCAACAAGTTCGGCGGCCGGGAGAACCTCGAGGCGGTGCAGTTCCTCCAGGAGATGAACGCCACCGTCTACAAGCGGGTGCCCGGCGCCGTGACGATCGCCGAGGAGTCCACCGCCTGGCCGGGGGTGACCGGCCCGACCTCCGAGGGGGGCCTGGGCTTCGGCTTCAAGTGGAACATGGGCTGGATGCACGACTCCCTGGGCTACGCCTCCAAGGACCCGATCTACCGCAGCCACCACCACGGTCAGATGACGTTCTCGCTGGTCTACGCCTTCACCGAGAACTACGTGCTACCCATCAGCCACGACGAGGTCGTGCACGGCAAGGGGTCGCTGCTGCGCAAGATGCCGGGTGACCGGTGGCAGCAGCTGGCCAACCTGCGGGCCTACCTCGCCTTCATGTGGGCGCACCCGGGCAAGCAGCTGCTCTTCATGGGTGCCGAGATCGGCCAGGAGTCGGAGTGGGCGGAGTCCCGCGAGCTCGACTGGTGGCTGCTCGAGCACCCGGAGCACTCCGGGGTGCACGCGATGGTGCGCGACATGAATGCCGCGTACGTCGCCTCGGGCGCCCTCTGGGGCCGGGACAACTCGCCGGAGGGCTTCGAGTGGCTCGACGCCAACGACGCCCACCGCAACGTGTTCTCCTTCGTGCGCCGCTCCCCCGGTGAGCCCGACGTCGTGTGCGTGGCCAACTTCGCGGCCCTGCCGCACGAGGGCTACCGGCTGCCGCTCACGGCCACCGGGCGCTGGACCGAGATCCTCAACACGGATGCGTCGGCCTACACCGGTTCCGGCGTGGGCAACCTCGGCGCCGTGCAGGCGGTCGAGGGCAGCAGCGGGGGCAGCCACCACCCGGCGTACGCCGACATYGTGGTGCCGCCGCTCGCCACCGTGTGGTTCCGCCACGAGTCGGAGTGACCACGTGCCCCACGGGCCGGACCGCCGTCCGGTCCGTGGGGCCACGCACGGTTCAGCCGGTCAGGTCACTGCAGGTGGATCATCTCGATCATCCCCATCAGTGCGTGCGGCATGCCGTGCATGTCGGGGTCGGGCATGAAGCACAGCACGACGTACTGACCGGCCGGCAGGTCGTAGTCGACCGTCATGGCGCGGTGCGGCGAGACCACGTCCGTGTCGAGCGACCCGGACAGCACCCAGTCGGGGTCCGGGCCCTGGTCGCTCTGCAGTACTTCGAGCACCTGGTCCACGGTCGTGCCCTCGGCGACGTGCTGCATCGACATGAAGTGCAGCACCGGTGTCGTGGCCGCGTTCTTGAAGAGCACCGTGCCCTTCGCCGGCAGCTGGGAGCTGCCGCGCCACCCGGGTCCGTCCGCCGCGACGATCTTGCCGTCGACGTGCGGTGTCTTGGTCGTCCTCTTCGCCCCGACCTGGAAGAGCACGGGATCGCTGATCTTCTGTCCGGAGGTGAACGCGAAGTACTGGCCGGGGTGCGGGAACACGATGGTGCCGGTGCTGCCCGCGGCGAGGCCCCCGATGGCGTCGGCCTTGGCGTAGATCCGCTTGATCGCCTTGGAGTTGTTCTTGCCGAACCCCAGGGCGAGGTCCTTCATGAAGGCGTCCATCGAGTAGCCCGCCTTCAGGGTTCCGAACGAGACCGTGGTGTTGCCCTTCCCCTTGACCACGAGCTTGGCACGYCCGGCGTGCAGGCCTTTGACGCCCTTGAGCGAGACGCCCTGCTTGGTCACCTTCGCGGTGATCGTGGGGGTGGCCGCCCTGGCGTGCTCGGCCGGTCGGGCGGTCGCCGGTGACGTCAGTGCCGGCGCCACGAGAGCAGTTGCGCACGCGCCGGCGATGACCGTGCGCACGAGCAGGTTGATCCGCATGTTTCCCTCCTCGGTTGGGTGGAGTGCGGTCGACGACCGCCGACTTCAGGTCACGTCAGGTGGATCATCTCGATCATGCCCATGAGCGCGTGCGGCATCCCGTGCATCTTCGGGTCCGGCATGAAGCACAGCACGACGTACTGACCGGCCGGCAGGTCGTAGTCGACCGTCATGGCGCGGTGGGGCGAGATCACGTCCGTGTCCATCGAGGCCTGCAGCGCCCAGTCGGGTGGCCCGGAGCCCTCGGGCCCCTGGAACGTCTCGAGCACCTGCTCCACAGTGGTCCCCTCCTTGACCTGCTGCATCGACAGGAAGTGCAGCACCGGTGAGGTGGCGGCGCTCTTGAACATCAAGGTGCCCTGGGCCGGCAGAGTGGTGCTGCCGCTCCACCCGGGACCGTCCGTGGCGACGATCTTCCCGTCGACGTGCGGCGTCTTCGTCTGCTTCTTCGACCCCACGTGGAACATGGTGGGCTTGGAGGTCCGCCCGGCCACCAGGATGGCGAAGTACTCCCCCGGGTGCGGGAAGACGATCGTCCCGGTGTCTCCCGGCGCGAGGCCCCCGAGGGCATCCACCTTGGCGTAGACACGCTTGATCGCCTTCAGGTCGTTGGTGTTGAAGCCCCGCACGTCCTTGAGGAACTGGTCCATGGTGTAGCCCGACTTCAGGCTCCCGAACGTGACGGTCGCGTTGCCCTTGCCCTTGACCACGATCTTGGCGCGTCCGGCGTGCAGGCCCTTGACGCCCTTGAGCGACACACCTTGCTTGGTCACCTTGGCGGTGATCTTGGGGGTGGCCGCCCTGGCGAGCTCGGCCGGCTGGGCACTTGCCGCCGACGTCAGCGCCGGCGCCACGAGAGCAGTGGCGCACACACCGGCGATGGCAGTGGGCACGAGCAGGTTGATCCGCATCTTTTCCCTCCGTAGCTGCGTGAGTGAGGTCGACGTCCGCCGGCCCGTCCCGAGCATTTCCACGCTGGCACGGCTCGTCACCGATGCGACCTCCCTGCAGGAAGAACCGCCGTTTTGGGGATGCGGTCGCGCAGACCACAGGGCACACTTCCCGCGCACGTGGACCGATCACCCCACGTGAATCAGCCCAGGTGGATCAGCCCAGGTGGATCATCTTGAGCATGCCCATGAGCGCGTGGGGCATGCCGCCCATGCTCGGGTCGGGGAAGAAGCACATGACCACGTACTGCCCCGGCGGCAGGTCGTAGTCCACCGTCATGGTGTGACCCGGACTGAGCGATGCGGTCTCCAGGCTTCCCTCGAGGAAGAAGGGCGGGGGCGGCTCCTGGCTCTGCAGGGACGTCAGTACCTGATCGGTGGTCGTGCCCTCGGCGACCTGGCTGAGCACGACGAAGTGCGGCACCGTCGAGTCGCCGTTCTTGAACGTGAACGTCCCCCTGGCCGGGAGCTGGCTGGACCCTCCCCACGTCGGGCCGGTGCGGCCGATGATCCTGCCGTCCGTGTCGGGCGTCCTGGTCTGCCTCCTGGCTGCCGCCCTGAGGTCGGCGTGACCGCGCGAGCTGAAGGAGAAGACCGTGTAGTCGCCGGCCCTCGGGAGCACCACCGTGCCCCGGCCCCCCGGCTCGAAGCCCCCGAGGAACGTCGTGCGGGAGATGGCGCGCCGGAGCGCCTTCATGTTGCCCGCCTGGTCGGAGATCCGGACATCCCGCATGAACTCGGCGAGGTCGTAGCCGCGCGCGAACCTCACGATCTCCGCGACACCCCGTCCGGTGACCTCGACCTCGATCCGGCCGGCGTGCAGTCCCCGAGCACCCTGGACGGTGATCGCCTTCCGGGCGACGTTGATGGTGAGGGACTGCATGGGAGCCCCAGCACGCGGCGTGGCCGCCGTCGACGTCGTGGGCACCAGGAGGGGTGCGGCCACGAGAGCAGTCGCGCACACACCGGCGGTGGCAGTGCGGACGAGCAGGTTGATCCGCATGTCGTCCCTCCTTGGCTGAGTCGTGGGAGGTCGACCTTCGCCGGCCCTCCGAGCCTTCTCACGCTGGCACGGGTTGTCGTCGATCGACGTCGACATGCAGCAGACACCCTCGTTCTGGGGATGCACAGGGACGCAGCGCCCGTGCCGAACGCGTCGGGGCACGGGCGCTGCGTCCTGGGGTCGGGTCACCCCAGGTGGATCATCTTGAGCATGCCCATGAGCGCGTGCGGCATGCCGCCCATGTTGGGGTCGGGGAAGAAGCACATCACCACGTACTGCCCCGGGGGCAGCTTGTAGTCGACGGTCATGCTCCGTCCCGGGCTCAAGGACCCGGTCTCCAGGCCCGCCGGCAGGATGAAGTCCGGAGGCGGGCCCTGCTCCTCGCTCTGCAGCGCAGTGAGCACCTGGTCGGTCGTCGTGCCCTCGACCACCTGCTGGAGGACGACGAAGTGGGGTGTGGTCTTGTCGGCGTTCTTGAAGGCGAAGGTGCCCTTGGCCGGCAGGCTGCTCGAGCCGCCCCACTTCGGGCCGGTCCGGCCGATGATCTTGCCGTCCACCGCCGGCGCCTTGGTCTGCTTCGTGGCTCCCGCCGTGAACTCGGCGTGACCTCGCGACGAGAACGAGAAGACGGTGTACTCGCCGGCCTTGGGCAGGACCATCGTCCCGGTGCCGCCGGGCTGGATGCCGCCGAGGATCTGTGAGTGCGCCAAGGCGTGCTTCAACGCCTTGAGGTCGCCCTTGTCGAACTTGGCGAGGTCCTTGCTGAAGTCGCCGTAGTCGTAGCCCCGGTCGAACATCACGACCTCGGCCACGCCCTTGCCCTGCACACTGACCTTGACCCGGCCGGCGTCGAGGCCACGGGCGCCGCGGACGTTGATCGCCTTCTTGGCGACCTTGATGGTGATGGACTGCATGGCCGCCTCGGCACGCGCCGGGGCGGCCGTCGACGTCGTGGGCACCAGGAGGGGTGCCGCCACGAGCGTGGAGATGCACGCCACGGCGACCCCCGTGCGTGCTGACCTGATCAACTCCATGAGCGACTCCTTGGGTGTGGAGAGTGGAGTTGCACACTGCCCAAGGTCATCCGTCGGCATCGTCGCCGAGTCGCGGATGTCCCCAGTGTCGGGGATGACCGGGCCGGGAAGACGTGCGTTCACTGGCAGGGTGAGTGGACGCGGGAGAGGACGCGCGTGAGGACGCAGGTGGCGAGCACCGGACGTCGGTCACGACGCACCCGCTGGCTCGTCGGCCCGCTGGCCCTCGCCCTGGCCTGGGCGGCCGCCCTGGGTGCGGCACCGACGTCCCCACCCCCGGCGGAGGCCGCCGTGGGCGGCACGTCCGTCACCATCCTCATCGAGCGGGGCGGTGCCAACCAGGGCTTCTCCACGCCCACGGTGACCGTGGTCGGCGACGGCACCCTCAGCGTCACCAACCTCGACACCTACGACCACACGATCACCTCGGTTGCCCTCGACGCGGCCGGGGCGCCGCTGTTCGACGTCAAGGTCCTGCACGGCACCACGGTGGCGATCCCGGCGGCCGACGCCCTCGCGTCCGGCAGCTACGAGTTCTACTGCCGGTTCCACCCGAACATGCGGGGCACGCTCGTCGTCGACCGCGCCGGAGGCGGCACGACCGCGGCGGAGCCGGAGTTCGACCAGCCCCTGGTCGTCCCGTCCGTGCTCACCGGGTCGCACATCCGCCTGCGGATGCGCGAGGCAGGTGTCCGCACCCTGCCCACGGGACCCCCCACCCGCATGTGGACGTACGCGGGCACCTGGCCCGGTCCCACGATCAGGCGACCGGCCGGTCGTGACACCAGGGTCACCTTCGTCAACGACCTGCCGCGGGGCGCCGGTGCCATGTCGGTCCACCTCCACGGCGACCACCACGCCGCGAAGGACGACGGCCAGCCGACCCGGTTCCTGATCCACCGCGGTGGGTCCCGCACCTACCGCTACCCCCTGACGTACGGCGGCGCGCCCGAGCCCAGCTCGTTCTTCTGGTACCACGACCACCGGATGGACCACACCGCGCGCAACAACTGGCGCGGCCTCCAGGGGATGTTCGTCATCAAGGACGCCACCAGCCGGTCGTTGCGCCTACCGACGGCCTCGCACGACGTGCCGCTGATGGTGGCGGACCGCTCGTTCGACGAGGGCAACCAGCTGACCAACCCCTTCGCGGCGGGCCCGCAGATGGTGCACCACCACGGCGAGATGCGCTTCACCGGCGAGCACGCCCCTCCCAACGACGCGACGACCGGCACCCACGTGCTGGTCAACGGCCGCTACCTCCCCCACCTCGACGTCACCGCCACCCGCTACCGGCTGCGACTGCTCAACGCGTCGAGCGCGTCGGCGTACACCTTCGCCCTCTCGGACGGGCGCCCCCTCATCCAGATCGGTACCGGCAACGGCCTTCTCCCGCGGCCCGTCGCCCGCACGGGGCTGCTGCTGGGCCCCGCCCAGCGGGCCGACGTCCTGGTCGACTTCCACGGCGAGGAGGGGTCGAGCGTGGTCCTCCGGTCGGTGTCGCGCACCGACGGCGCCACGGGGACGGGGAGCCGCACGGCGCCACTGATGCAGTTCCGGGTCCAGGGCAGCGCGAAGGACCGCTCGGTGCTGCCCGCCGAGCTGCCCTCCCCCGAGCTCGTCCGGGCCCCACGGCGGGTGAGCAAGACCTGGACCTTCGACCTCACCGGCAACCCGCGCACCGGCAGCGCCTGGACGATCAACGGCCGTTCCTTCGACCCCGACCGGATGGATCACCGGGCCACCCTGGGCACCGTGGAGCGGTGGCGGCTGCGCAACACCAGCGACGTGACCCACTACGTGCACATCCACGCCGAGCAGTGGCGCACCCTGCTGCGCGACGGGAAGCGTCCGCCCCCGTGGGAGCGGGGGCTGGAGGACACCTGGAAGCTCGACCCGGGAGAGGTGGTGGAGGTCGCCGCACGGTTCACCGACTACACCGGCTCGTTCATGATCCACTGCCACATGCTCGACCACGAGGACCACGGGATGATGTCGCGCTTCGACGTCGTGAGGTGATCCCCACGGCTCAGCCGAGGTCCTGGTGACGGGTGAGGACCGCGCGCACGTGGGCGGACGCGGCCGCGGCGGCGGCGTCGGCGTCCCCGGTGCGGATGGCGGCGAGGATCACCCGGTGCTCGGCGAGCGCCTTGCGTGGCCACCGGGACAGGTCACCGGAGAGCATGGCCACCTGGGCCCGGCCGAGCAGCGGACCGAGCGCCCGGGTGAGGTGCTCGTTGTCGGCGGCGTCCAGCACCGCCTGGTGGAACGCCTGGTCCGCCGCGATGATCGCCTGCTCGTCGTCGGCCCTGATGGCCTCACCGTGAGCGGCGACGGAGGCACGCAGGGTGGCCAGCAGCGCCGAGTCGCGGCGACCGGCCACCAACCGGGCGGCGAGGCCCTCGAGCACGCCGCGCACGGCGTAGACGTCGGCCAGGTCGGACGCGTCCACACCGGCCACCCGGGCGCCGCGGTGGAACTCCTCGACCGCGAGTCCCTCGACCACCAGCCTCTGCACGGCCTCGCGGACCGGGCTGCGCGACAGACCCAGGGACTCGGCGAGCACAGGCACGCTCAGGTGGTCGCCCGGCACCAGCGCGCGCGTCATGATCTGGTCGCGCAGCACGGCGTACACCTGGTCGGCGAGGCGCTGGCGCGAGATCACGGGGTGATCGTCCACGGACACGGCGACCGCCCTCAGCCGCCACGCCGTACGACGACGCCCGACGCGTCCTCCAGGACGCCCAGCACCGCGATCGAGTCCCGGTCGCCGAGCCCGGCCTCGATGCCCCGGGCGTGCAGCGCCAGGGCGGCCGAGGTCACGGGCACTGGCACCCCGGTCTCCCCGGCGAGGGCCACGGCCAGGGCGTTGTCCTTGCGCATGAGGGCGAGGGAGAACACCGGGTCGTAGTCCCCGGCCACCGCGCGGGGCGCCACGTCACGGAACAGGCCGCTGACCGAGGCGGCGCCGCTGTCGATCACCGTGTCCACGAACACGCCCGGGTCGAGCCCGGCGGCCGTGGCCACGGCCAGCGCCTCCGCGGTGCCCGCGTTGATGACGGCCAGCATCTGGTTGTTGACCACCTTGACCGTTGCTCCCGCACCGACGTCCCCCACCGGTACGACGCGCGCCGCGACCGGGCCCAGCAGCGCGTCAAGCCCGTGGCCGGGTGTGGACCCGCCCACCGGGATCGTCCAGCGGCCCACGGCAGCGGGACGCCCGAGCACCGGCGCGTCGACGTAGGCCACGCCGCGCTCCGCGCAGCGGACGGCGTGGACCCGCGAGTCGGCGGGGCCGATGGTCGAGGTGTCGACCACGAGCGTCGGGGGCGACCCGAGCCCCAGCAGGACCTCGAGCACGTCGGCCACGACCCCCGCCTCGGGCAGGGACAGCACGACGGTGTCGACGACCTCCCCCAGGCCGGCCAGCGAGGAGGCGACCTCGCACCCGGAGGCCGCTCCCCTCGCGGCGGCCTCCGGGGACGGGTCGTGCACGACGACGCGTCGACCCCGGGCGAGGGCGGCCGCGATCGGGCCGCCCATCGCCCCGAGGCCGACCACGCCGACGACGCCGTGCCGATCCGCGCTCGTCACCCGAGGTGCGCCTTCGCCTGCTCGACGAACAGGGAGGTGTCGAAGAACTCCGACGGCTCGACGTAGTCCGGGACCCCGCCGAGGTCCACGTAGGCCTGCTCGGCGGTGCCCACGACGTCGAGGACGGTGCCGTCCTCGTAGGCCGCCAGCCACTCCTCGTTGGTCTGGTCCGTCTGGTTCTCGACCTGGTAGGTCAGGTCCTCGATCGTCGCCGCGCCGTCGTAGGCCTCGGCCTGCACCTTCTCCAGCGAGCCCTCGGGGTCGTCGCGGAAGGCGTCGTTGACGTCGAGCCACGCGTCGATGATCGTGCGGACGGTGTCCTCGTTGTCGGCGTACCAGTCGTTGTTGGCGATCCAGCCGTCGGCGACCGCGGCGTCGGGGTAGTTGCCGGCGTCGTCGATCTCGGTGGCGTCCGGGAGCGCCTCCTTCACCCGCAGGTCGAACGGCACCCACAGGGCGATGGCGTCGGCCGAGCCGCCCACGAAGGCCTGGACGGCGTCGGGCATCTTGGCGTTGACGACGTCGACATCCGCGCGGTCCACCTTTGCCGCGGTCAGCGCACGGTGCAGGAAGATGTCGGCGGTGGTGCCCTCGGTGGTGACGACCGTCCTGCCCTCGAGGTCGGCGGCGCTCTCGATGCCGCTGTCCGGAGCGGCGAAGAGGCGGGCAGTGGCGTTCTCGATCGAGTTGACCAYGAAGATCTGGCCCTCGCCCTGCGCCGGGAAGTTGGACGTGACGCCACCCATGATGGCCACGTCGAGGCTGCCGCCGGCGAGGGCCTGGCTCAGCTCGATGCCGGTGGCGAACTCGGTGGTCTCCAGGTTGAGACCGTGGTCGGCCCACTGTCCGCCGATCTGGCCGAGCCACAGCTTGTCGTCGACGGCGATGGTGTGCAGGTAGCCGACCCGGACGGTCGTCCCGTCCTCGGCGCCGGAGGCCGCGGTGTCGCCGCCCTCGTCGAGGGCACCGCAGGCCGAGACGAGGGTGAGGGCGAGGCCGACGGCCAGCCCGGTGGTCAGGGTGCGCAGTGGCCTGCGGAGAGATCTCATCGGTGTGCCTTTCGCAAGGCGCTCCCCGACAGGGAGCGCATGACGCCCTCGAGGTGCCCACGCAGCTCGAGGAACTCGGGTTGGAGCCGCGACTCGGGTGAGCGCGGCCAGGGGACGTCCACGTCGAGGACCTCGTGGACCGTGGTCGGGCGGTTGCCCAGGACGACGATCCGGCTGGAGAGGTAGATCGCCTCCTCGACGGAGTGGGTGATGAGCATCGCGGCGCGCCGCTCGGCCTGGCTGGCCTCGTGGAGGAGCTCCTGCATGAACTCGCGGGTCTGTGCGTCGAGCGCCGCGAACGGCTCGTCGAGGAGCAGCACGTCGGGGTCGGTCGCGTAGGCCCGCGCCAGGGCCACGCGCTGCCGCATGCCACCCGACAGCTGCTTGGGCAGGGCCTTCTCGAAGCCCTCCAGCCCCATCAGCTCGATGTAGCGCCGCACGCTGGCCTCGACCTCCCCCCGGGGGCGCCGGTTGCGCTTGAGGGTGAGCCCGAAGGCGATGTTCTTCTCCACGGTGAGCCACGGGAAGATCGCGTACTGCTGGAAGACCACGCCGCGGCGGCTGTCGGGCCGGGTGACGCGCTCCCCGTCGAACCGGACCTCGCCGGCGTCGGGAGCCAGGAAGCCCGCAGCCATGTTGAGCAACGTCGACTTGCCGCAGCCCGAGGGCCCCAGGACGCTCACGAACTCGCCGGCCCCCACGTCGAAGGAGACCCCGTCGATGACCTCGACGCGCTTGCCGCCGCGACCGAAGCCGACGTGTACGTCGTCGAAGGAGACTCGCTGGTTGGTGCCTGCGTCGCGCGTCATCGGACCACCCGCTCCTGCCAGCTGACCGCCCGGGCCTGGACGAGCCGGACCCCGACGTCCATGAGCAACGCGCAGATCCCGATGAGCAGGATCCCGGCGTACACCTCCTCGGTGCGGAAGAAGCTGGCCGAGCGCTGGATCGAGGCGCCGAGGCCGCGGCGCGCCGCGATGAGCTCGGCGGCGACCAGGGTCGCCCACGAGACACCGAGTGCGACCCGGACGGCGACGAACACCTGCGGCACCGTGGCCGGCACGATCACCCGACGGAAGAGCTCGAGGTCGGAGGCACCGAGGGCGCGGCCGGCACGGACA
>NZ_JBFUKA010000034.1:0-40441 GCF_056401085.1 Nocardioides sp. P4_G4 | reverse complement strand
GGCTGTAGTAGAAGACCAGGTCGCCGGGCTGCAGGGCGCTCGCCGCGATGTGCGGGCCGGAGCCGTACTGCGCGCTCGAGGAGTGCGGGAGGCCGACACCGGCAGCGCCCCAGGCGCGCATGGTGAGTCCCGAGCAGTCGAAGGCGCTGTCGCCGGTGGCGCCGTAGACGTAGGCGTCGCCGACCTGGGCCATGGCGTAGCTGACCGCTGCGGCCGCGTTGCCCGAGGCGGGCGCGGACACCGGCATGCGGCTGCTGGTGGTCGACCGAGAGGTGGACAGGAGTCGCTCGCGCTCCTCCGCCTCGAGGTCGGCCAGGAGGTCCTTGGCCTCGTCGAGCTTGGCATCGACGGCCTTCTTCTCGGTGCCGAGCTGCTCGGTCGTCGCGGCGATGTCCGAGGCGCGGTCCGCGGTGGCCTCCTCGCGCAGCGCCATCGCCTCGGCCTCGGTCGAGTAGTCGGCGAAGAGGGTGTCCTGCAGCTGGCTGTACGACGACATGGTCGACAGCTGACCGAGGAAGGCGGCGGGGTCGTCGGAGACGACCACCTGCCCGACGGTGGAGATGCTCTCGCCCTCGTACTGGCGGCGGACCGAGTCGGTCACCTGCGCGCGGACGGCCTCGAGCCGGTCGTCCTGGCGGCGCTCGTCGGCGCGGAGGGAGCCGAGCTCGCTGCGGAGGTCTGCGAGGTCCAGCTTGGCGTCGTTGTAGCGCTCCTGGGCCTGCTCGGCCTCGTGGTAGAGCCGCTCGACGCGCTGCTTGACGTCCTTGACGTCCGGCTCGGCCTGGGCCGGCGAGGCCGGAACGAATCCGATGGCGGCGATCGCCGTGATTCCCAGCAGGGCGCTGCCGAGTCGCTTCCGGTCGTGTGTCACGAGCGGGAGTTCTCCCTCACTGTCGTCACGTCTACCGGGTGAGCTGACGGGTTCGGGCAACGACATGCCCTACGACCCCTCCACAGCGGTGGCTGTTCTCGAGGCCGATTCACCCCAGGTGGGACATGGTTCCCCGGCTCCTGGCACCGCCGGCTCGCACCGGTGGCGTGTGGATTAGACGCGGTCTGCGCATGGACCCTGTGGCCCACTGCCACGCACACCAGCCGTCACTGTAGACCGGGGGGCGACCGTCCACCAATCCCTGGTCCCCAGCTTTGAAACGTGTCGTCGGGGTGATCTGGGTCACACTCGTCAGGCGGACTCGACCACCGGGCCCGCCACGGGCTCGACCAGCCGCAGCGGCGGGACCAGTCCGCCCTGCGCGAGCACGGCGAGTGCCTCGCGCTCGTCGTCGTCGAGCGTCAGCTCGGGGGGTGGTCCGAGGAGCACGGTCACCACACAGTCGTGGCAGGCCAGGGCACGGACCACACAGGTGTCACAGTCGATGCGTGTCGTCATGTGGCGCACGCTGGCAGGAGCCACCGACAACGGCCCCTCCGCGCGGGTCGCACCGCGTGTCGTGGACTCCTCAGGGACGCAGGTAGGCGACGTACCCGCCCGGCAGCCCGCGGCGCTCGAGCGTCTCGTCCAGCGACGACAGGCCGCGGTCGCTCGCCGAGTCCTCGACGACGACGACCAGGTCGGAGCCCTCGACCGCGGGCTCCATCCCCGGCTCCCCCGCGATGAAGTCGAGGTACGCGCGTTGCGCCCCGGGCGTGAAGGCGTCGAGCGGGTTGCCTGCCCACACGGTGACCCCACGGGCGGCCAGCGACTCCACCAACGGCGCGGGCGCCAGCACGACGTCGTCACCGGCTTCGGTCACCACGGCCTCGACCACGGCCGGGTCGACACCGGCGACACTGTCGCCGCGCCAGCCGACCACCATCACTGCGAGGACCATCGAGACGGCCGCCACGACGGCGACGGGCCGCCGGGCCCATCGCTCGCGCGGCATTGCGGTCGGCCCGGTCCCCGCGGCCGGTACGGCAGCCACCATGAACAGGACGACGAGCAGCCACACCCCGTGCCGGGCGGCCTCCGCGGTCGCTGCCGCGAGGCCCAGGCAGGCGACGTACTCCCAGGCGGCCCGGCGGCGACGGAGGGCCACGACCCCCAGCACGACGGCCGCTCCGAGCATCAGCACGTCGAACGGGTGGGTCAGGTCCGGCCGGGCCCACAGGCCCTCACCGCGCGCGGCCGCCTCGTTGTCCAGCACGCTGGCGTAGTAGGCGATGGTGTCCACCCCCTGCGGCGTCGCGCACAGGGCCAGCAGCGTCGCCGCGCCGACGGCGATCGTCTCCGCGACCCGCTCGCGCATGCGGCCGAGCAGCAGGTAGGCCCCGGCAACGCACACGCCGAGCAGCACCGCGCCGTGGAGGTTGCCCCAGACGGCGACGAGGACCGGCAGCCACCAGATGTGCTTGGTGGCACGCGCGGCCTGGTGCCACAGCAGCGAGACCAGCAGGGCGAACATCACCAGCGAGAACGTCTGCAGCCTGACAAGGGCCAGCGCCGGGAGCGCCCCCAGGCACAGCACGGCCACCAGCGCCGCCGCCCGGGCGTCCGAGGCGCCCAGGTGCCTGACCGAGGCCACCAGCACCAGGAGCGTGGCCGTGACGGCGAGGAGGTGGAGGGCGACCGTCGCCGACGTGCCACCGAGGTCGTCCGCCACCGAGGCCACCAGCTGGGCCAGCACCGGGACGTCGTGCCACCCCTCCGACGGCGCCGCCGCGAACGGGACGTGGTCGGGGATCCCACCCGTGCGCCTCACGTGGTCGCCCACGGCGACCAGCCACTCCCAGTCCGCCGCGATGCGGGCGAACACCGCCAGCAGTCCGATCCACACGACGACCGCGAGACCCGACCACCTCCACCCGGAGAGCCGAGCACTCGTCGGGGCGGACGCCGCGTCGACCGCGACCGGGCTAGTCGACAGCGGAGGACTCCGGGCCGGGCGCCGCGGCACTGCGGTCGATGACCTCGATCGCGTCGTCACGTCCGCACCAGCGGCACGACACCGACTCCACGCTCTCGTCGCGCACGGTCTCCTCCTCGACGACGTGGTCGCCGGCGAGGTCGAAGTGCCAGAACTCCGTCGTACGCCGGGTGCGGGTGACGTCGAAGCGGGTCAGGTTGCCGCAACCTCCGCAGCGCCAGCGGTTCGTAGCGTCGGGGATCTGTGCGGGCACGGTGCCTCCAGGGGATCGGCGTGGGTCGACGGACGGTCCGGAGCAGCCTAGTGACCGACGCGCGGGGCCTGACCTCCCGTCCGTTGTCGGTGCCGCGATCTAGCGTCCCCACCATGAGCAGCGCCGTCCCGACCGCCTCCCGCTGGGAGGCCCAGCGCAGCTTCGACGAGCTGGGCCGGCCGCTGCGGGACGTCACGTTCTGCGTGGTCGACCTCGAGACCACGGGCGGGTCCGCGGCGGGCGGGTCGATGATCACCGAGATCGGCGCCGTCAAGGTGCGCGCGGGCGAGATCCTGGGCGAGTTCCAGACCCTGGTGAATCCGCGCGCCGAGATCCCCCCGTTCATCGCGGTGCTCACCGGCATCACCAACTCGATGGTGAGCGACGCCCCGTCGATCGAGTCGGCGCTGCCCGCGTTCCTGGAGTTCGCCGCCGGCTGCGTCCTGGTCGCCCACAACGCACCGTTCGACGTCGGCTTCCTCAAGCACTTCGCCGCCGAGCAGGGGCACCCCTGGCCCCGGTTCGAGGTGCTCGACACGGCCAGGCTCGCGCGCCGGGTGGTCACCCGCGACGACGCACCCAACTGCAAGCTCAGCTCCCTCGCCCAGCTCTTCAACGCCACGACGACGCCCAACCACCGTGCCCTGTCGGACGCACGCGCCACCGTCGACGTCCTGCACGGCCTGATGGAGCGGCTCGGCGGCCAGGGCGTGCACACGCTCGAGGAGCTGGCGACCTTCTCGTCGCGGGTCACGCAGGCCCAGCGCCGCAAGCGACACCTCGCCGAGGGGCTCCCCCACCTGCCCGGCGTCTACCTCTTCCGCGACGACCGCCTCCGCGTGCTCTACGTGGGCACGTCCAAGGACCTCCGCAGCCGGGTGCGTTCCTACTTCACCGCCTCCGAGACGCGCACCCGGATGGGCGAGATGGTCGGGCTGGCCGAGTCCGTCACCGGCATCCCCTGCGCCACCCCGCTCGAGGCCGAGGTGCGTGAGCTGCGGCTGATCGCCGAGCACAAGCCGAAGTACAACCGCCGCTCCCGCTTCCCGGAGAAGGTCCACTTCGTCAAGCTCWCCCGTGAGGCCTGGCCGCGCCTGTCGCTGGTGCGGCGGGTGCTCGACGACGACGCGGACTACCTCGGCCCCTTCTCGTCCAAGAAGACCGCCGAGAAGTGCCTGGCCGCTCTCCACGAGACCTTCCCGATCCGTCAGTGCTCCGACAAGCTCGCCCGCGAGCCCTCACGGTCGGCGTGCGTCCTGGCCGAGATGGGCCGGTGCCTGTCGCCCTGCGACGGCAGCGTCGACGCCGCGACGTACGCCGCGGTGGTCCGACAGCTGCGCGACACCCTGCTGCACCGACCCGACGAGGTGGTCGAGGCGATCAACCGCCGGATGACGTCGTTGGCCGACCTCGAGCGCTTCGAGGAGGCCGGCGTGCACCGCGACCGGTTGGCCACCTTCGTGCGAGCGGCTGCTCGCACCCAGCGTCTGTCGGCCCTGACCCGCTGCCCAGAGGTCGTTGCCGCCCGACGCGAGGACGACGGACGGTGGAGCGTCCACGTCGTCCGACACGGCCGGCTGGCCGCCGCCGGGGTGATCCCGTCCGGGACCGATGCCCACCAGTACGTCCACGAGCTGCGTGCGAGCGCCGAGACCGTCCGGACCGCGCCCGGACCTGTCCCGGCCGCCACGGCCGAGGAGACCGAGAAGGTCCTGCGCTGGCTCGAGTCCCCCGGCATCCGGCTCGTCGACGTCGACGGCGAGTGGGTCTGCCCGGTGGCCGGCGCGACCCGGCACCTGCCGCTCTACGACGCGGCCAACCAGTCACGACTGTCGCTCGTCCCGTTCGACGAGCAGCGACTGCCTGCGACCGTCCACCGCCCGACGCGCTGATCTCGTCCATTGCCACTTTCGGCCTCGCGGCGCCCCGAAAGGTGGCATCCTCGCCCTCCGTGGGACAGACCGTGACGGAGCCGACGGCCCAGGGTGGTTCCCGTCCGCTCCAGGACGTTCGGGCTGTCTTCGTGTCGGCCCTGGCCGCGGTGCTGCTCCTGCAGTCCGCGTGGATGCTGGTRCTGCCGATGTTCCGGGGACCGGACGAGATCGAGCACCTGCTGAGGGCCTCGAACGTCGCGCTCGGGCACTGGCAGCCTGCCCCGGGCGCCCACGAGGACCTCCTCGTGCGGGCCGACGCGACGCTGGCGGCCGACGCCGAGCGCACCTGCCTGGTGCTCCGCGAGGACTTCGACCCGTCGGTGTGCCGGCCGGCCGAGTCCCACCCGGACGGCACGGTCGACGTACGCAGCACCGCTGCGCTCTACAACCCGGCCTACTACGCGGTCGTCGGACTTCCCCTGCGCGTCACGACCGGCGAGACCGGCGCGTGGCTCGTGCGTGTCGTCGGTGCGCTGCTCGGGTCGGCGATGCTCGCGTGGGCCTGGGCGCTCATGACGAGCGGTCGTCGCACCGGGTGGCCGTCGGTGGCGCTGCTCGCTGCCCTGACGCCGGCGATCACCTTCGCGACGACGGTGGCTGCTCCCAACGGGCTCGGGTTCGCCGCCGGAGTCCTCCTGTGGTCAGGGTTGCTGAGCGCGCTGCGCACCCCGGGGACCACAACGGTGGCAGCCTGCGCGTGCGCCGTGGGGGGCACGACCCTCGTCCTGACCCACACCACGGGGGTCGTGTGGCTCGCGACGGCGGTGCTCACCGCACTGGTCCTGGGGGGACGGCGGGGTGTGCACGAGATCCTGGTGCGGGCTCCCCGCGCCTGGGCCGCCGCGACCGCCCTCGTGGTCCTGGCCGTGCTCGCCTCGGTGGCGTGGACGCTGCAGCACGCAGCGACCGCTCCCCGGTCAGGGGAGCCGCTCGTCGCCGAGACCAAGGCCATCCCACTGCCCGCACACGCAGTCCTGTGGGTCTTCCAGACGATCGGTGTGATGCCCAACCGCTTCGGACTGATGTGGCCGGTCGTCTACGCCGTGGGCCTGGTCCCCGTCGTCATGGTCCTCGTGCTCGGTGTCCGCGCCGGTGCCCGCCGCGACAGGCTCGCGATGGGCGTCGCCGCCACAGTGGCGGTGCTGGTGCCGGTGGCGGCGACCGCAGCGACGTACTCCCTCGTGGGCGTCGCATGGCAGGGCAGGTACGAGCTGCCCCTGCTCGTGGGCATCCTGATGGTCGCCGGTGAGGCGCTGGACCGCAGCGGGCGGCCGGTGCGCCCGCCCCTCCTGGTCGTCGTCGCGGCGGCTGCAGTCACGACGCACGTCCTGTGCCTGCTGTGCCTCGGGCTGCGCGAGGCAGGCGGCCCCTACGACGACGGACGCCCGTGGGGCCTGTTGCTCGGCGTGGTCGTGCCCGTCCTGGCCCTGTCGGCGTACGCGGTGCTGCTGCTCGCCCGGCGCGTCGGCACGACCGAGCAGGACCGGCCGGACCTAGTCGAGGCCGAGCGAGAAGGCTGACTCCAGGTCCACCTGGGAGAAGGTCTGGAAGGCGATGTGCGTCTCCGTGCCCGTGACCCCGTCCACCTTGTTGAGGGATCCGGCCACCACCGACGCCACGTCCTCGTGGGCGCGCACCCGCACAAGGGCGATCAGGTCGATCTGACCGGTGACCGAGTAGACCTCGCTGACGCCGTCGAGAGCGGCGATGGCCTCGCCGACCTCGGGGATGCGCGCGACGTCGGCCTTCACGAAGACGATGGCGGTGATCATGGGGCCACGGTAGCGGCAGACACGGGCCGAGGCGCCCTCCCGTCCGATCGGTCGGGACTACTAGTCACTTCGGGCCACTAGGGCGTCATTCGCCGCTCCACCGGGTGCACCCAGTCCTACCGTGTCGCAATCCGCGCCATGCCCTCAGAGGGGAACCACCGGGATGTCTCGCACTTCTGCTCGCCCGACGCACATGCGGCGGGCCGTCGCCACCACGGCGTTCTGCCTGGTCGCCACGCTCGCCGGCCCTCTGCCGCAGGCAGTCTCGGCCGTGCCGCCGCCGATGCCCGTGGGCCTGGCGGCCCAGCAGCCCAACTCCAGCACCACTGTGCTGTCGTGGGAGCACGCGCCGGGCGCCACCCGCTACGACGTCCAGGTCGACGACACCCCCGGCTTCGTGAGCCCCGAGGTGTCCGTCAGCACGGTCAGCAACGCCTACGCCCCCACCCAGAACCTCAAGTCGGGCACCCAGTACTGGCGCGTGCGCGCCTTCAACGCCACCGGCGACCCCTCCGGCTACACCGAGTCGACCTTCACCAAGGCCGCCGTCGAGGTGCCGGTGCTCGTGTCCCCGGCCAACGACACGAAGCTCCAACAGCCGACGGACCCTCCGGTCCTGACCTGGAACCCCTCGGCGGGCGCGACCAGCTACCTGGTCGAGGTGGACGGCGACATCGACTTCGTAGGGTCGAGCACCTACGAGGTCAAGAGCACCTCGCTGGTCGTTCCCGACCCACTGGCGGCCGGTGACTGGTTCTGGCGGGTCGTCGCGGCCAAGGACAACAACCTCAAGTCGCAGCCGAGCGCCGCCCGCTCGTTCGTCGTGGCCGCCATCCCGGCACCGGAGATCACCTCTCCCCCCGACGACGCGGACCACGAGCTCCAGGACGTGGTGCTGGACTGGAGGCCGGTCCCCGGCGCCGTGTCCTACCAGGTCGAGGTCGCCACCAACACCGACTTCAGTGACGGCTCGCTCATCGAGCGTCGGACGGGCATCCGCGGCAGCCGCTTCTCCCCGGCGACGACGTACGACAACAACCAGTACTACTGGCGCGTGCGCGCCGTGGACACGGCTGGCCAGCCGACGCCGTGGACCGAGGCGCGCTACAACTTCAACCGCACGTGGCCCATGCGTCCGGTGCCGGTCTACCCGGCCGCTGCCGGCAACGAGGAGGTGCCGGCCCCGCTGTACTTCCAGTGGGAGCCCATCCAGCACGCGTCGGAGTACGAGCTCCAGGTGGGGACCCAGGAGAACTTCAGCGTCGGCACGTACAAGAGCTGCCGCGTTGCCGGCACGACCTACACGCCCGGCATGTTCAGCGTCAACAGCACCGGCATCCCGACCGACTTCCGGGAGAACGAGGTCTGCACCCCGGTCACGGGCGAGATCAACTACTGGCGGGTTCGGGGCCTTGACCGACCGTTCTCTCGACCGGGGAGCCTCCCGGGCGTCAAGAGCCTGTTCTCCGCTGCCCAGGCCTTCGTCTACGCCCCCAACAGCATCACGAACATGACACCCCGCAACGGGGCGGTCGTGGACGTGCCCACCCTGTCGTGGACGCCGACCGTCGGGGCCCAGACCTTCGACATCGTGGTCAAGCGCGAGGACGGGTCCGTCGTCGACACGGCGACCACCTACGCCAACTCCTACACACCGAAGGGGGGCACCCGCCTGCCCGCCGGGCGCTACACGTGGTCAATCATTGGCAGCTCGACCAAGGGCCCCGGCTCGCTCAGGTACACGAACTCCTTCGAGATCTCCGGCAACCTGCCCGTGAGCGGCGCTGCTCCTCTGACCCCGCTCTCGCCGACCTCGAGCACGGGAGGAATCACCACCACGCCGTCCTTGACGTGGGAGCCGATGACGGGAGCGGCGTACTACAAGGTGAGCATCGGCAACGCCTCGGACACCAACCAGGTGTGGTTCGCGCCGGAGTACACCAACCTGCTGGGCCAGCCGGTGCCCTTCCCGGCCATGACCGAGATCTCGAACCGGCTGACACTGGCGGGAACGTACGACTGGCAGGTCGAGGCGTTCGACAAGGACAACCTGCGCATCGGCGTCGGCACGGAGGGTCGCTTCACGGTGCAGCAGATCGCCGTCGTCACCGGTCACGCGGTCGCGTTGGGCGGCCAGCAGCTCGACGCCAACTACACCGGGCCCAAGAACCCCTGCACCCAGACGACCGGCCAGTGCTCCGTGCCGGCCACCCCGGTCCTCAGGTGGACTCCCGACCCCCGGGTCGCCTACTACATGGTCTACGTCAGCGAGGACGCGTCGTTCACCAACATCCTGGAGCCCGAGAACGCGATCCCGGCCACGACCAACAGCCTGTACGCGCCCGCCCTGGACAACGACGACTCGACCTACGCCGACAACCAGGCGGGGAAGGCCTACTACTGGCACATCCGTCCCTGCCGCGGTCCGCGCAACTGCGGCCCGGACCCGATGTCCCAGAAGGACCTGGCCCAGGGAACCTTCACCAAGCGCTCTCCCGGCGTGACCGGCCTGACCAGCAGCGACCCGGCGGGTGGCGAGATCACCTTCACCTGGGACGACTACTACGCCACCAACCAGGACTACACGTGGGCGCAGACTGGCGAGCGCAGCCCGCAGGCGGGCAAGCAGTACCGCATCGAGGTGTCCTTCAACGGCACGGTCATCGACCAGCAGCTCGTGGACCAGACGACCTACACCGCGACCGACAGGCTCTATCCCGAGGGCACGCTGGACTGGCGTGTCCAGGCCATCGACTCCGACGACAACGGCCTCACGTGGTCGACGACCAAGCAGGTCGTCAAGCGCAGCCCCCAGGTGACGTTGACGTCCCCGGTGGCGTCCGCGGCCGTGGCAGGGACGACGCCCTTCCGCTGGGAGCCGCAGGCGTTCAGCGCGTCGTACGACGTCGAGATCAACCGCAACGAGGACACGACGTTCGCGGCCGGCACGCGCGTCTCGGCGAGCTACGGCGTGAGGACGGCCGCCTACACGCCGTCGGCGCCCCTCCCGGCGAGCACCACGCCCTACGTCTGGCGCGTCCGTCGGATCGACGCCTACGGAAACCCGGGCCCGTGGTCCCAGCCCGGCCGGTTCACGGTGACTGCCGACAGTGTCACCCTCCTCTCCCCCTCGCTCAACGCGTCGGTGGCACCCAACGGCCCGGTCCTGCAGTGGCAGCCCGTCGTCGGGGCCACGACCTACGACGTCGCGGTGACTCCTCTCTCGGGGCAGAGCACCTCGGTGAGCGCGACCACCGTGGCCACGGCACACGCCCCGCAGGGCTATCTCCAGACGGGTTCCTACCGGTGGACGATCACGGCGCGCGACGCGCTCAACGCCCAGATCGGGCAGGCCCAGTCCACCTTCGTCGTGGATGCGCAAATCATGGCTCTGCAGGCACCGTCCATCGAGTCACCCGGGGGCACGGGCGTCGGCAAGACCCTGAGCGTGACCGCCCCGCAGTGGAACATGGCGGGTGTCGAGACGACGTACCAGTGGCTCCGCAACGGCGACGTGATCTACGGCGCGACCGGTCCCACCTACGTGCTGTCCACCGACGACTTCGGCAAGCCGGTCACCGTGCGGGCCACGGGACGCAAGGCCGGGTACCTCGACGGGGTCTCGACGAGCCTGCCCGTTGCCACGACCTCGGGTGATGCGGTCAACAACCTGACTCCCCCGACCGTGACCGGCAACCCCATGGTGGGCAGCTACCTCAGCGCCAACGCCGGCACCTGGTCCGGCGGCTGGGCCACCACGACCAGCGTCGTGTGGCTGCGTGACGGCCAGGTCATCGAGGGCGCCACGTCGGGGCTCTACCAGGTCTCTGCCGCCGATGCCGAGAGGCAGATCGCCATCCGGGTCACCGCTCGCCAGACCGGCTACTCCGACGGCGTCGCGACGTCGCAGCCCGTGGTCGTCCAGACCCTGTCGGCGACCAGCGCGGTCCAGATCTCCGCCCCGTCCGGCATCGGAGTCGGCGCCACCGTCACCGCGATCGCACCGACGTGGAACCAGGCACCCGTGAGCACCACGTACCAGTGGCTGCGCGACGGCCAGGTCATGTGGTCGGCGAGCGGCAGCGCGTACGTCCTCACGGCGGACGACGTCGACAAGACGATCGCGGTGCGGGCCACCGGCAGCAAGGCGGGCTTCCCCGACGGGGTGTCCACGAGCACCGGGATCGTCGTGACGCGCGGGGCAGCACCGTCGGCGGTGACCCCGCCGACAGTCAGGGGGACGGCCAAGGTCGGGAGCATGCTCACCGCCRACCCCGGCACGTGGACGGACTCCCCCTCCCTCACCTACCAGTGGCTGCGCAACGGCGCACCCATCGCCGACGCGACCCAGGGCACCTACTGGCTCGTCGGCGCCGACGCGGCGACGCAGATCAGCGTGCGGGTCCTGGCCTCCAGGACCGGACGAGGACAGGGCGCGGCCACCTCGGCGGCCGTCGCGGTCGCCAAGGTGAGCTCGACCACCGCCCTGGGAGTCTCCCCCTTCGTGGTCACCAAGAAGGTCCGGGCCAAGCTCACCATCACGGTGACGGCCCCGGGAGTCACCGGCCCCACCGGGGTGCTGACGATCAAGGACGGAAAGAAGACGCTCAAGAAGCTCACCCTGTCGAGCACGAAGAAGGGTGTGCTGGTCTTCAAGCTGCCCAAGCTCAAGCCCGGCAAGCACAAGCTGAAGGTGTCGTACGCCGGCTCCGGCGTCGTCGCACCGTCGGCGGGCAAGCTCGTGGTCAAGGTCGGCAGGTAGTGGGTCGCGCTGTTTCGGGTCCGGGTGGCCGTGGGCAGTAGCCTCCGCGGGTGAACTGGCTCGAAGACCACTGGCTCGACATCCTCGGCTGGGGCGGGAGTGCCCTGCTCGTCTACTCCCTGCTCCAGTCGAGGGTGCTGCGCTTCCGGGTGCTCAACCTCGCCGCGTGCGTCATCCTGGTCGCCTTCAACGCCTTCGTGGGCGTGTGGCCGATGGTCGGCATGAACGCGGTGCTGTGCGCCATCAACGTGTGGTTCATCGTGCAGCTGCTGCGCGACCGCCACGACGAGGCGGCCTTCCAGGTGCTCGAGGTCCGGGGCGACGACGAGTACCTGCGGCACGTGCTGCGCGTCCACGGCCAGGACATCCTGCGCTTCAACCCCGATTTCGTGCACGACCCGTCGGCACCGGGCCAGGACGCCTTCCTCGTCCAGCGCGACGACGAGACCGTGGGCGTGGTGCTGCTGGCTGCCGACGGCGACACGGCCCACGTGCTCCTCGACTACGTCACCCCCCGCTACCGGGACTTCTCCCCCGGCGAGTTCGTCTGGCGCCGCAGCGGGATGCTCGCCGACCACGGCTACCGCCGCGTGGTGACGTCACCCACCATGGTCGGTCCCTACTACGATCGGCTCGGCTTCCAGCGCGACGGCGACTCGTGGGTCCTTGCCCTCTGAGTGACCCGGGCGACACGCGGCGAGGTTTGACGTTCAACGACCGCGGGTAGGCGATCAGGCACGCCAACTCGAGGAGTGTCCGTGTTCCCCATCGCCTGGCTCAACGACAACCGCATCATCGGCTCGATGTTCTCCGTGCTGATCGTCGTCAACGCGTACGCGATCGCCGGCGGCCTCTACCGCTGACCTGCACCTAGCGCGCGGATGCCTCGACCCACCGGTCGAGGGCGGCCTGCGCGTGGCCGGCGTCGATCGCCGCCGCGGCGCGCTCGATCCCGGCGAACAGGGCGTCGTCGATCGGCGTCCCAGGGGTGTCGTACACCGCGAGCGCGGCACCCGCGTTGAGGACGACGGCGTCGTGCACCGGACCGCGGTCCCCCGCCAGCACACGTCGTACGACGTCGGCGTTGTGCGCGGCGTCACCGCCGCGCAGGTCGTGGGTGGTCGCCAGCGCCAGTCCGTACGACGCGGGGTCGACCGAGTGGGTCGACACCGCTCCCTCGTGCACCCTCCACAGGGTCGACGTCGTCGTGGTGGTCAGTTCGTCGAGCCCGTCGTCCCCGCGGAAGACCCACGCGTCGACGCCGCGACCGGCCAGCACGCCCGCCATCACCGGAGCCATCCGCGCGTCCGCGCAGCCGATGGCCTGGGCTGCGGGACGGGCCGGGTTGGTCAGCGGACCCAGGAGGTTGAAGGTCGTGGCGATCCCGAGCTCGCGGCGCGTCACGGCGGCGTGCCGCATCGCCGGGTGGAATGCCGCGGAGAACAGGAAGGTGATCCCGGCCTCGCCGGCGATCTCGGCGACCCGGGCGACCGACAGGTCCAGCCGGATGCCCAGCGCCTCCAGCACGTCGGCCGAGCCGGACTTGGACGACGCCGAGCGGTTGCCGTGCTTGACCACCGTGGCGCCGGCACCGGCGGCGACGATGGCGGACATGGTGGAGATGTTGACCGACATCGACCGGTCTCCCCCGGTGCCGACGACGTCGAGCAGCCGCCCCGGCACGGAGATGGGGTTGGCGGCGGCCAGCATCGCGTCGGCGATCCCCGACACCTCGTCCACCGTCTCGACCTTGGCGCGCAGCGCCACCAGGAAGCCCGCGATCTGGGCGGGCGTCGCCTCGCCGGCGAACACCTGGTCCATCGCCCAGCGCGCCTGCTCACCGGTCAGGTCCGTGCCCGCGACCAGGGTCGTGAGCACGTCGGGCCAGGTCAGGTGTGCGTCGGTGCTGGAGCCGGAGGACATGGCCACCATGATGGTGGCGTCAGGACGTGGCCGGCACGCGGGGGCGCAGCAGTGAGATGACCGCCTCCGCGAGCTGCACCGGGTCGATCGGGTGCGGCACGGCCGCCTCGGCACGCGACCACGTGGCCAGCCATGCGTCCTGGGGGCGCCCGGTCAGCACCAGCACGGGCGGGCACTGGTAGATCTCGTCCTTGAGCTGCTTGGCGATCCCCATGCCACCGGAGGGCACGGCCTCCCCGTCGAGGATCGCCAGGGCGATGCCGCCGGCGTCCATGTTCTGGAGGACCACCGGCTGGGTGGCCACCTCGACGTACTCGAGCTCGGGCAGGTCGGGGTGGGGACGACGCCCCAGCGCGAGGATGACCTGCTGCCGGGTGTCGATGTCGTCGCTGTAGACGAGCACCCTCAGCGGCGTGCGGTCGGACGTGGTGTGAGTCACGTCGGCATCGTATCGGGGATGGTTTCGAGACGGGCGCAGGATGCCCTCCTCAACCATCGAGCGGCGCAGGCCGCCCTTCTCAACCAGCGATCTGGGAGTCGCGTCGCTCCCTCGCCTCGAGCAGGTCGAGGCGGCGGTCCTCCCGCGCGGCCTCCTTGTGCGACGAGCGGACCCACTGGACGAACAACACCCCGAAGAACACGAGCCCGATCAGGTCGCCGGAGGCCCACAGGATGCCGCCCGCGACGTGCTGGTCCTCCAGCGCCGGGGGCAGCCACGCCCCCATCGGCCCCTCGCGCAGCGCGAGGTAGTGCGACTCCCCGATCAAGGTCGTCTGCCCCATGATCGTGACGCCGAGGAACGCGTGGAACGGCAGCGTCAGCACGGTCAGCAACACCCGGAACGGGTAGCCCACCCGACCCGGGAGCGGGTCGATGCCCATGAGCGGCCAGAAGAACAGCGCGCCCACCGTCACGAGGTGGATGTGCATGAGCTGGTGGACGAACGGCGACGCGAGCGACGCGTCGTACCAGGAGGAGTAGTAGAGCGCCCACGGCGCCGTGATGTAGAGCAGGAAGGTCAGCGGCGGGAACGACAGCACCTTGGCGACCCGCGAGTGCAGAACGGCCAGCAGCCAGCGCCGCGGCGAGCCGGGCAGGGTCCGCAGGGCCAGGGTGATCGGCGCGCCGAGCGCCAGCGACAGCGGGACGACCATCGACAGGACCATGTGCTGCACCATGTGAACGCTGATCAGCGTGGTGTCGTAGCGCCCCAGCCCGGAGGACGTGGCGACGAGGAACGAGCCCATCCCCAGCGCGACGAACGACAGCGTCCGGCCCACCGGCCAGCGGTCGCCTCGGCGCCTCAGGACCGTCACCCCGACCAGGTAGAGCCCGGCCACCCAGACCGCCAGCACGAAGGGCACCGGGTCGATCCCCCAGTCGGTGAACACCCGGCTGACGGTGAATCTCGGGAGGACCGGATCGGTCGTCCATACGGCGGTCATCACGATGTGAACAATATGACGCGGATAGTGAGGGGGTCGGGGTGCCCTCCGTGAGGATGCACAGACATAATGGCGTCCGTGGCGACAGCAACAGCGATTCCGGCATCCCGACTGCACGGGCACCACGACCGGCCGAGCATGGTCAGCGTGGGCACGATCATCTGGCTCTCCAGCGAGCTGATGTTCTTCGCAGCCCTCTTCGCGGCGTACTTCACCATCCGCGCCGTCAGCCCCGAGCTGTGGGCGCAGGAGACCGGCCTGCTGAACGTCCCGTTCGCGACGGTCAACACCGCGATCCTGGTGCTCTCCTCGCTCACCTGCCAGCTGGGCGTCTTCGCCGCCGAGCGTGGCCAGGTCGGCCGCTCCGGCTCGGTGTTCAAGGTCAGCGGCTGGGGACTGCGCGAGTGGTTCATCCTCACCTACTGCATGGGTGCGGTGTTCATCGGCGGCCAGGCCCTGGAGTACGCCGAGCTGGTGCACGAGGGCGTGACGATCCCGTCCTCCGCGTACGGCACGATGTTCTACCTGACCACCGGCTTCCACGGCATCCACGTGACCGGTGGCCTCATCGCGTTCCTCCTCGTCCTCGGCCGCACCTACATCGCGCGCCGCTTCACCCACGAGCAGGCCGTGAGCGCCATCGTCGTGTCGTACTACTGGCACTTCGTCGATGTCGTCTGGATCGGGCTGTTCGCCACGATCTACCTCATCAAGTAAGCCCCCGGAACCCGGACAGCTAGGACTCACTGTGCGCTTGTTGAACCGCTCCGCAGGTCGGATCTCCCGGCACCGCCGCGGCCCCCTCGCCGGCCTCGTCGTGCTCGTGCTCGGCCTGCTCATGACCGGTGGTCTCTACACCGCGTTCTCGCCGGCCCAGGCCGACACGACCAGCGACGACGAGCTCGTCGCCCAGGGTCGCGAGCTCTTCCTCGTGGGCTGCGCCTTCTGCCACGGCCAGAACGGTGAGGGCATCTCCACCTCCCGCGACGGCAAGCAGATCGGCCCCTCCCTCGTCGGCGTCGGCGCCGCCGCGGTCGACTTCCAGGTCGGCACCGGTCGCATGCCGCTGGCCAACCCCGGCCAGCAGGCCCCGCGCAAGAAGCCGGTCTACAACGACGACGAGGTCGCCGCCCTCGCGGCGTACGTCGCCTCGCTGGGCCCCGGCCCCGCGATCCCCAGCTCGGAGGACTACTCCATCGACGGCCTCTCCGAGCAGGAGCGCGAGGAGGCCATCACCCGCGGTGGCCAGATCTTCCTCACCAACTGCACGGCGTGCCACAACTTCAACGGCGCCGGCGGCGCGATGCCCCGCGGCGGCTACGCACCCACCCTGCACGGCGTCGAGCCCCGCTACATCTACGAGGCGATGCTCACCGGCCCGCAGGCGATGCCCACGTTCAGCAACGGCAACCTCTCCCCCGACGAGAAGCGCGACGTCATTGCCTACCTCGGTAGTCTCGAGGAGACCCCCGAGTACGGCGGCTTCGGCCTCGGTGGCCTCGGCCCGGTGTCGGAGGGCCTGTTCGCCTGGGTGCTCGGCATCGGCGGCCTCGTCGGCTTCTGCGTCTGGATCGCCGCCCACAGCACCCGCAGCTCGAAGACCAAGGAAGGTGCCAAGGCATGACCGACTCGCACGACAACACTCCGGCCGTGCCGGAGGAGCCGATCGCCAACCCCGGTCTTCCCGCCCACGAGTGGCGTCCCACCGACGTCGACGAGCACGCCGAGAAGCGCGCCGAGCGACAGATCGCCGGCATGTTCGGCCTGTCGATGATCTGCGCGTTCCTCTTCGTCGTCGCCTACTTCACGCTCGAGATCGGTGACAACTTCGACACCTTCCTCGGGCTCGGCGCCTCCACGGTGGCGCTCGGCCTCGCGCTCGGCGGTGCCCTGCTCTTCATCGGCGTCGGCATCATCCAGTGGGCCCGCAAGCTCATGGGCGACCACGAGATCTCCGAGCTGCGCCACCCGGCCGGCTCCTCCGAGGATGACCGCGCGGCCACGCTCGAGGCGCTGGCCCTCGGTGGCGAGGAGTCCGGCATCGGCCGCCGTCCGCTGGTGCGCAACACGCTCCTCGGCGCCGTCGGCCTCCTGGGCCTGCCCGCCGTCGTCCTGCTGCGCGACCTCGGTCCCGCCCCGGAGGACAAGCTGGCCAGCACCATCTGGACCAAGGGCATGCGCGTCGTGCGCGACGTGGTCGGCACGCCGATCATGGCCTCCGAGCTCGAGATCGGCGACCTCGTCAACGCCGCTCCCGAGGCGCTCTTCCCCACCGAGGAGAACGGCTACCCCGAGATCGAGGGTGTCGAGCTCCAGGTGCAGAAGGCCAAGGGCGCGGTCATCGTCGTCAAGATGGAGCCGAGCGACATCGACCCCGCACCGGGGCGAGAGAACTGGACCGTCAACGGAATCATCTGCTACTCAAAGATCTGCACCCACGTCGGATGCCCGATCTCCCTGTACGAGCGGACCACGCACCACGTGCTCTGCCCGTGCCACCAGTCCACGTTCGACCTCGCCGACGCGGCGAAGGTCATCTTCGGACCCGCTCACCGTCCCCTCCCCCAGCTGCCCCTGGCAGTTGACGAGGAGGGCTACCTGATCGCACAGAGCGACTTCACTGAGCCCGTGGGGGCCAGCTACTGGGAGCGTGAGAAGGAATGAGTCTCGACACGAGCAAGGTCGCCAGCACCAACGGATCGAGCGCCGCGACCCCGTCCAAGCCCTCGGCGATCGGGGGCGTGGCCACGTGGGCCGATGACCGTCTCGGTCTCGCCGGGGCGATGCGCAAGAACCTCCGCAAGGTCTTCCCGGACCACTGGTCCTTCATGCTGGGCGAGATCGCCCTGTGGAGCTTCGTGGTCCTGCTGCTCTCGGGTGTCTTCCTCACGCTGTGGTTCACCCCCAGCATGGGCGAGGTCCACTACGAGGGCTCCTACGACCAGCTCCGCGGCATCCAGATGTCGGAGGCCATGGCCTCGACGCTGAACATCTCCTTCGACGTCCGCGGCGGCCTCCTCATGCGCCAGATGCACCACTGGGCGGCCATGCTCTTCGTCGCCTCGATGATGGTGCACCTGCTGCGCGTCGCCTTCACGGGCGCGTTCCGCAAGCCGCGTGAGCTCAACTGGGTCATCGGCTGCCTGCTGCTGCTCCTCGGCACCCTCGAGGGCTTCACCGGCTACTCGCTGCCCGACGACCTGCTCTCGGGCACCGGCGTCCGGGCCGCGGACGGCTTCCTCAAGGCCACCCCGGTCCTGGGCAGCTGGATGTCGTTCCTGCTCTTCGGCGGGGAGTTCCCCGGAGACGCGATCATCCCGCGCCTCTACATCATCCACGTGCTCCTGATCCCCGGCCTGCTGCTCGGCCTGATCGCGGCCCACATGCTGCTGCTCGTCTACCACAAGCACACGCAGTGGCCCGGACCCGGCCGCACCGAGCAGAACGTCGTCGGCTTCCCGATGCTCCCCGTGTACGCCGCGAAGGCCGGTGGCTTCTTCTTCATCGTCTTCGGCGTCACCGCCATCATGGGTGGCCTGCTGTCGATCAACCCGGTGTGGAAGTTCGGCCCCTACGACCCGACCAAGGTCACGGCCGGCTCACAGCCCGACTGGTACATGGGGTGGCCCGACGGCCTGCTGCGCATCATGCCCGGCTGGGAGTCGGTGATCTTCGGCTACACGATCTCGTGGAACGTCATGGTCCCGATCCTCATCGTGCCGCCGCTGATGCTCGTCATCCTGATGCTGCTGCCGTTCATCGAGGGCTGGATCACCGGGGACAAGCGCGAGCACCACCTGCTCCAGCGCCCGCGCAACGCCCCCACCCGGACCGCGGTGATGGTGTCCCTGATGACCTTCTACGGTCTCGCCTGGGCCGCCGGCGGCAACGACCTGATCGCCATCAAGTTCCACGTGGGCATCAACGACATCACCCACGTCATGCGGTTGATGATCTTCGTCGGGCCGGCTATCGCGTTCTTCATCACCCGCCGCTGGTGCATCTCGCTGCAGCGTCACGACAACGAGAAGCTGCTGCACGGCTACGAGACCGGCATCATCATGCGCTCCCCCGACGGCGGCTACTCCGAGCGTCACCTGCCCATCAGCAACACGGCGGCGTACAGGCTCACGGCACGTGACCGCGACGAGGCCTACACCGTGGACGGCCACACCGACGCCAACGGCGTCGTCGCCCCGGGCTCCCGGGTCCAGGCGCTGCGGGCCAAGCTCTCGGAGAAGATGTACGAGCACAACGTGCAGAAGCCCACGGCGGACGAGCTCGCGGAGGCGCACCACCACGCCGCCCACGAGCACGAGCTCGAGGCCGGCCTCGACCACCCGGCCGACGGCCACCAGTTCGACGGCCACAGCGACCACACGGTCGACGAGGCTCCGCTGCGCGGCGGCCACTGACACACCGCACCAGCACCGTGCGTGCCCCGGACCCTGCTGGGTCCGGGGCACGTCGCGTCTCCGGGCGGCAGGCACCCGAACCCGGCCGTTCCGTGGTGGCGCTCGAGGGCGGGTCAGTCCGGGTGGCCGCTCCCTGCCGCGGCCGGAGGAACTGGCGGCGCGCGACACCCAGGCCGCCTCTGCGCACGTCGTACGCCGCCATTTGTGCGGTCGGCGGCACCAGGACGCGGGCTCCCTGTCGCGGCCGACACCACTGGCGGCGGGCGACACCCACCCCGCCCCCGCCCACGTCGTACTCCGCCAGTCGCGGCCGGAGAGCACCAGGACGCGGGCTCCCCCGCCGGGCGGCCCCGGGACTGAGCCTCCCCGGCTGCCGCCGGCACACACTGGCGGCGGGCGACACCCGCTGCGGTCCCGCGCGCGTCGTACGCTGCCAGTTGGCACGGCGTACGACGGGCAGGCTCCGGACGGGCCGGGGAGACCTCCCCGCCGGGCGCGTGGATCAGGCCCAGCGTCAGGACAGGGCGGAACCGGCCTTGTAGTCGGCGTAGGAGGCGTTCCAGTCGCCGTACCCGTTGGTCAGCGTCATCCACTCGTCGGTGCCGGAGTACTCGACGACGTCACCGCGGCGCGTCATGGCGTAGAGCCAGGCGGCGTCCGCGGTCGACAGGCCGGTGCAGCCGTGCGAGACGTTGGCGTGGCCCTGGGAGCCGACCGACCACGGGGCGGCGTGGATGAACTCACCGGAGTAGGTGACCCGCATCGCCCACTGGACGTCGTCGATGTCGTAGGCCTCCGGGTCGTCGGCGCTGATGCCGACGGTCTCGGAGTTCATCCGCTTCTCCTCGAACTTCTCGATGATGACCTTCGTGCCCGAGCGGGTGGTGAAGCCCGGCTTGCCGGTCGTGATCGGGATCGTCCGCAGCAGGCTGCCGTTGGAGAAGACCTGCATCTGGTGGGTCTGCGCGTTGACCTTGTAGACGTGGGCGTCTCCGACCTGGAAGTCCACGGTGCGGCTCTCCTGGCCGAACACGCCGTTGCCGGCGGGCACCGAGTTGATGTCGATGTCGACCGAGACGTCGGTGCCGGCCTGCCAGTAGGTACGGGGCCGGTAGTGCGCCTCGTTGTCGCTGATCCAGTGCCAGGTGCCGGGCTGCGCAGGCGTGCTGGTGACCGACATGTGCTTCTCGAAGGTCGCCTTGTCGGTGACCGGTACGTCGAAGGTGACGATCACCGGCATGCCGACACCCACGGTCTCCCCCGCGAGCGGGGCGACGGAGGGGTAGGTCTGCTGGTCGAGGGTGAGCTCCTGGGTGTGGAACCGCACCGGACGCGTCACGGCCCGGCCGTCGGTCCGCTCGGCCGTGCTCCGTGCCACGTAGTCCGTCCCGGGCTCCAGGCGGCCGGTGGAGCGCCAGGTCCCGTCGCGCAGGCTTCCCTCGACCTTGGTGCCGTCGCTCGCGGCGACCGTCACCGCGGTGAGCTCGCCGCCCTCGGCGGACAGCTCGACGGGCTGCCCGATGGGTACGGCGCGCGCGTTGCGGACGCCCAGTGCGAAGCGCACCGGGTCGACCTTCTCCGGAGCCGGGGCGGACGCACCCTCACCGGGTGCGGCGCCGGGCTCCTCCGAGGCTGCGTCGCAGGCAGCCAACGAGGCGCAGAGGAGCACTGCGGACAGGGCGGCGACGACGCGGCGTGCCGAGGAAGAGGTGGGGCGGGCCAGTGAGTGCATGGGCGAGCGATCCCCCGAAGAGACGTGGAGCCAGGTCTCCCCAAGGGTAACCGGGACCCGGTGGGGCGCAGAATCAGTGCGCGTGCTCGCCGCGGTAGTACTCGAAGATCCAGCCGCACAGCACGATCATGCCGCCGGCAGCCCCGATGATCAGGAGCCACCACGCGGCCATGGCCGTGGCGAAGACCACGGTGCCGAGCGCCATGGCGCACCACAGCGGCCACCACGAGTAGGGCGGGAAGAAGCCCAGCTCGCCCGCGCCGTCGGCGATCTCGCCGTCCTTGCGGTCCTCGGGACGCGGGTCCATCTTGGCCGCGTGGAAGCCGAGGTAGAGCGAGATCATCAGCGTCAGCAGGGTGGTCATCGTCAGCGCCGACGTGCCCGTCCAGTCACCGGCGAGCAGCCAGTAGGCCGGCGTCACCAGCACCAGGAAGATGGTGGTGATGATGAAGATCCAGGACTCAGCCTTCACCGGGCGTCTCCTTCGGTGGTGTCGTCGTCGCTGACGCGCTCGCGCAGCATCTCCTCGCGACCGTGCATCTCAGGTGCATCAGCAGCGTCTCCCCGGCGCGCGGCGTCGTTCTCGTCCAGCTCGAGCATCGCGATCTCCGGGTGGTGCAGGTCGAAGGCCGGCGACTCCGAGCGGATCCGCGGGAGGGTGTGGAAGTTGTGGCGCGGAGGGGGGCTGCTGGTGGCCCACTCGAGCGAGCGGCCCCAGCCCCACGGGTCGTCGACGCCGACCATCGGGGACTTCATCGACACGTAGACGTTGTAGAGGAACGGCAACGTCGAGGCGCCGAGCAGGAAGGCACCGATGGTGGACACCTGGTTGAGCGTGGTGAAGCCGTCCTCGGGCAGGTAGTCGGCGTAGCGACGCGGCATGCCCTCGACACCCAGCCAGTGCTGGACGAGGAAGGTGGTGTGGAAGCCGACGAACAGCAGCCAGAAGTGGGCCTTGCCGAGGCGCTCGTCGAGCATCCGGCCGGTCATCTTGGGCCACCAGAAGTAGAAGCCCGCGAACATCGCGAACACCACGGTGCCGAAGACGACGTAGTGGAAGTGCGCCACCACGAAGTAGGAGTCGGAGACGTGGAAGTCCAGGGGCGGGCTGGCCAGGATGACGCCCGTCAGGCCGCCGAAGAGGAAGGTCGTCAGGAAGCCGATCGACCACAGCATGGGGGTGTCGAAGGACAGAGATCCCCCCCACATCGTGCCGATCCAGTTGAAGAACTTCACCCCGGTGGGCACCGCGATGAGGAACGTCATGCCGGAGAAGAACGGCAGGTCGACGGCGCCGGTGACGAACATGTGGTGGGCCCACACCGCGACCGAGAGGATCGCGATGCCGAGCGTGGCGCCGACCAGGCCGACGTACCCGAACAGCGGCTTGCGGCTGAAGACGGGCAGGATCTCCGACACGATGCCGAAGAACGGCAGGGCGATGATGTAGACCTCGGGGTGCCCGAAGAACCAGAACAGGTGCTGCCACAGGATCGGGCCACCGTGCGATGGGTCGAAGACGTGGGCCCCGAGCAGTCGGTCAGCCTCGAGGGAGAGCAGCGCACCGGCCAGGATCGGGAACGCGATCAGCACGAGCAGAGAGGTGATGAGCGCGTTCCAGACGAAGATCGGCATCCGGAACATCGTCATGCCGGGGGCGCGCATGCAGATGATGGTGGTGATGAAGTTGACCGCGCCGAGGATCGTGCCGAGGCCGGCCATCCACAGGCCCATGATCCACAGGTCACCGCCGACGCCCGGCGAGCGGACGCCGTCGGACAGCGGGGTGTAGGCGAACCAGCCGAAGCTCGCGGCACCCGACGGGGTCAGGAAGCCCGAGGCGGCGATGAGTCCGCCGAAGAGGAACAGCCAGTAGCTGAACATGTTGAGCCGCGGGAACGCGACGTCGGGAGCGCCGATCTGCAGCGGCATGATCACGTTGGCGAAGCCGAAGAACAGCGGCGTCGCGAAGAGCAGCAGCATGATCGTGCCGTGCATCGTGAAGAGCTGGTTGTACAGCTCGTCGTTGACGACCTGCTGGCCTGGGAAGGCGAGCTCGGAGCGGATCAGCATGGCCATCAGGCCGGCGACCATGAACCACCCGAACGACGTGATCAGGTACATCTTGCCGATCAGCTTGTGATCGGTGGTGGTGATGATGCGGACCAGCTGCTGGCCCAGGCTCTTGCCCGGGGCCGGGGTGGTGGCGGTGCCGGGTGTCGCGGTGGCGGTCACTCCTGGCTCCCTTCCTGGTCGCTGTTCTCGTCGAGGCCGGCCTGCGTCGTCGCGTCGGCGCCACCGAGGAGGGGCTGGTCGGCGACGAAGCCCTGGTCGGCCAGGTCAGCGAGGTAGGTGTCGTAGTCAGCCTGGCTGACCACACGAAGGTTGAAGAGCATCCGCGAGTGGTAGGTGCCGCAGAGCTCGTAGCACTTGCCTCGGTACTCGCCGATGACCGTGGGGGTGGCCTGGAACTTGTTGACCCGGCCCGGGATGACGTCCATCTTCATGAGGAACGACGGCACCCCGAAGTCGTGGATGACGTCGGGCGACTGCAGGTTGAACTGGACGGTCTCGTCGACCGGCAGGACCAGCGTGGGGATCTGCGATGCGGTGCCGGCGGTGTACGGCGTGGTGCCGCCCTCGCCCTGGCCGGTGTAGTTGAACGTCCAGGACCACTGCTGGCCCACGACGTCGACGACCAGGTCGGGCTGGGGGTCGAGCTCGACGAGGTCGTCCTGCACCTTGACGGTCCAGTAGAAGAAGACGATCACCATCATGATGGGGGCGATCGTGTAGAAGATCTCGAGGGGCAGGTTGTAGCGCGTCTGCACCGGGATCTCGTCGTCGCTGCGGCGGCGGAAGCGGACCACCACCCAACCGATCAGGCCCCACACGATGATGCCGGTCGCCAGGGCGGCGACCCATGCCCACTTCCACAGGTCGAAGGTGGCCGGGCCCTGCTCCGTGATCGGTTCCGGCATCGCCAGACGGGCGAACTGGTCGCTGTCAGCGGCATCGCACGCGCTCAGGAACAACAGCACGGCGGTGACCGCCACGCCAGTCGCGACCCGACGAACGGGCACGGCTGCACGCTTGGGGAGTTGCAGACCCACGAACGAGCCTCTCTTTCGGTCAGTCTCGACTGGACGAACACTATCGCCATTCCGGGTACGGGCGAGGGGCGGGTGGGGTGTCGCGGCGCACAGTGCCCCGCCCGGGCCCGACCCGGGCCCGGGCGGGTCGCCATGGTCTAGGTTCGGCGGGTGAGCAACGCGTCCGGCCCCGGCCCCGCGAGCGCCACCGACGGGCGCTCGGTCGACCTCGACGCCGCGTCCTCGACACCGCTCCACCCGGCCGCGCGCGACGTGCTGCGCGCCGCGCTGGAGAGGGGGTACGCCGACCCGCGCCGCCTGCACGGGCACGCAAGGGACGCGCGACTGCTGCTGGACAACGCCCGCGAGGCCACCTCCGACGCGCTCGGGGTGCGCCCCGACGAGGTCACCTTCACCAGCAGCGGCACCGACGCCGTCCACCGTGGCCTGCTCGGCCTCGTGCGTGGCTCACGCCGTGGCGACGTCGTCGTCCACCCGGCGGTGGAGCACTCCGCCGTCCTGCACGCCGTCGCCTGGGGCGCCCGGGGCCTGTCCGTGGCCGTCGATCGCCGGGGCCGCGCCGACGCCCGGGAGGTCGCCGAGCTGGCCGGAGGCCCGGACGTCGCCGCCGTGGCGCTCCAGAGCGCCAACCACGAGGTCGGGACCCTGCAGGACCTGGGCGGCCTCACCCTGCCGGCAGGCGTGCCCCTCTTCACCGACGCGTGCGCCTCGATGGGACGCCTGCCCCTGCCCGGCGGGTGGGACGTCGCGGCCGGTTCGGCGCACAAGTGGGGCGGTCCCGCCGGCGTCGGCGTGCTGCTGGTCCGCAAGGGCACCCGCTGGCGCAACCCGTTCCCGGGCGACGATCGCGTGGACGAGCGCTCCTCCGGGTTCGAGAACGTGCCGGCGGCCCTGGCGGCCGCCGCGGCCCTGCAGGCGCTGGTGGCCGAGCGCGACGAGGTCGCCGTCCGCCAGCACGGGCTCATCGACGTCGTACGCCAGCGGGTCGCCACCGAGGTGCCGGACGTGGAGGTGGTCGGGGACCCCGACACCCGGCTCCCCCACCTCGTGACCTTCTCCTGCCTGTACGTCGACGGCGAGGCCCTCGTCCTCGAGCTCGACCGCCGCGGCTTCGGGATCGCCAGCGGCTCGGCCTGCACGTCCTCGACGCTCGCGCCGAGCCACGTGCTGGAGGCGATGGGAGTGCTCACGCACGGCAACGTGCGGCTCTCGCTCCAACGCGAGGCCACGCGCGCGCAGGTCGATGCGTTCTGCGACGTCCTGCCCGGGGTCGTGCGCGACCTGCGTGCGCGGGTGGGCCTGTGAGCGCACCCGACCTCGAGCTGGACTGTCGCGACCTGCGCTGCCCGATGCCGGTCATCGAGCTGGCCCGCCACATCGCCGACGTCGAGCCCGGCCAGGTGGTCGCGGTCGTGGCCCACGACCCCGCCGCGCGCGTCGACGTACCGGCGTGGTGCCGCATGCGCGAGCAGGAGTACGTCGGGCAGGACCTCGCCGACGACGGGGCACCGCGCTACCTGGTGCGGCGGCTCGCCTGACCCGTCAGGGGTGCAGGGTGCGCAGGTGCGGCGAGACGTCGGCGACCGCGTCCGCCCCGTACGCCGCCTCGAGACGCCGCAGGAAGTCGACTCGCGACAGCGTGTACTCCTGGGTGCCCACCTGCTCCACGACGTAGACGGCCAGCAGGCAGCCCAGCTGGGCCGCGCGCTCGAGCTCGAGCTCCCAGTCGAGGGCGGCGAGGAAGCCGGCGCGGAACGCGTCGCCCACACCGGTCGGCTCGACCTTGCGGATCTCGGGGACCGCCGCGACGACGACGGACTCCTCGCCCTTGCGGTCGATGCGCACGCCCTCGGCGCCCAGCGTCACGACCCACGTGCCGACGCGCTCGAGGACCTCCTCGGCCGACCAGCCCGTCTTCTGGACGATGAGGCTGGCCTCGTACTCGTTGGAGAAGAGGATCTCGGCGCCGTCGATGAGCGGCCGGATGAGGTCGCCGTCCCCGAAGGCGAGCTGTTGGGAGGGGTCCGCGACGAAGCGGTAGCCGCGCTGGCGGCACTCGTCGGTGTGGCGCAGCATGCCCTGGGGGTCGTCGGGGCCGACCAGGACGTAGTCGGGGGTGCCGACGCGGTCGACGATCGGCTTGAGCTCGATCTCGCGGGCCTCGCTCATGGCGCCGGCGTAGAACGAGGCGATCTGCGCGTGCGCGGAGTCGCTGGTGCACACGAACCGGGCCGTGTGGCGGGTCTGCGAGGTGTGGACCGCGGTGCAGTCGACGTTGTGGCGCTCCAGCCAGGCGCGGTACTCGGCGAAGTCCTCACCGACCGCGCCGACGAGCACCGGGCGCAGGCCCAGGTTGCCGAGGCCGAAGCAGATGTTGGCGGCGCACCCTCCGCGGCGCACCTCCAGCTCCTCGACCAGGAACGACACCGACAGCTTGTCGAGCTGGTCGACGACGAGGCTGTCGGAGAACTTCCCCGGGAAGGACATCAGATGGTCGGTCGCGATGGATCCGGCAATCAGCAGAGGCACCAGCGAAGACTACCCCTGAGTACTGGTGGGGCTACCTCACGGTAGCCACTAGCGTCGGCGCCATGACCTCCCCCGAGAGCGCCTCCCGCCTCCCGCACGCCGACCTCGCGAGCACCAGCGAGATGGCCGACGACTGCCGCGCGACGCGTCGCAACCTGCGCCTCGAGAGGGCCGCCCGGGCCGCGGTGTCCGCACCCCCGAGCCTGCGCTACGAGGACTACCCCCGCGAGGTCGCCAAGCGGGAGATCCGGGTCAGCGAGGCGACCGCCCGCCTGGCCGAGGCCCTCTACGGCAGGTAGTCCCCGGCCGGACGCACGGACGACGAAGGGCCCCCGCCGACGGCGGGGGCCCTTCGTGGTGGAACGGGTCAGTGGAACGAGTCGCCGCAGGCGCACGAGCCGGTGGCGTTGGGGTTGTCGATCGTGAACCCCTGCTTCTCGATGCTGTCGACGAAGTCGATCATCGCGCCGTTGAGGTAGGGGACGCTCATCCGGTCGACCACGACGGTCACGCCGTCGAAGTCGGTGGTCACGTCGCCGTCGAGCGTGCGCTCGTCGAAGAAGAGCTGGTAGCGCAGGCCCGAGCAGCCGCCGGGCTGCACGGAGATGCGCAGGGCCAGGTCCTCGCGGCCCTCCTGCTCGAGGAGGCTCTTGACCTTGCCCGCGGCAACATCGCTCAGGTTGATCTGGTCGGTGCGGCGGTCAGTGGTGGTGTCGACCTGCTCGGTCATGTGCTGCTCCATCAGTCGGTCGAGGTGGATACCTGTCCCAATGGTCGCACACGCCGGGTTATTCCTCCCGGTCCACCGCCCCACCCCCGCACGGAGGGGGGTGCCTACCTCGACCAGGTGCGGGCGACCCGCTCGGCGAGGTCGCTCAGGGCCCCGGAGGGGTCGTTGRACGCGCGCTCCTCCCCCACCAGGTCGACCAGCGAGTACGCCGACTCGATGCCCAGGGCGCGCATCTCGCGGCTGCCCACGAGCACCTGGCCGGCGAGCGCGACGCAGGGCCGCAGGGCCTCCGCGGCGATCTCCGCGACGCCGTACGGGACCTTGCCCGAGCGGCTCGAGAAGTCGAAGGCACCCTCCCCGGTGATCACCAGGTCGGCCTGCCGGGCGCGGGCCGCGAGCCCGACGTGCTCGGCGACCAGGGCGATGCCCGGCTCGCGGCGGGCGCCGAGGACCAGGAGCGCGTAGCCGATGCCGCCGGCGGCGCCGGCCCCCTTCTCCAACGACGTACGACGATCGGTGGCGGTCGCGAACGCCTCCAGCCACCCGTCGATCAGGGCGACCTGCTCCTCGACGATGCCCTTCTGGGGACCGAAGGACTTGGTCGTGCCGAAGAGTCCGGTGAGCGGGTTGTCGACGTCGGTGGCGGCGACCAGGGTGATGCCCGCCAGCCGCTCGCGGGCCGGGCCGAGGTCGACCGTGGTGACGGTGTCCAGGGCGATGGCGCCACTGTCGAGGATCCCGTCCGAGAGCGCGCCCAGGGCCGCCAGGACGCCCGCGCCACCGTCGTTGGTGCCGGAGCCACCGAGGCCGACGACGACCGTCGAGGCCCCGCTCTCGACGGCGGCGATCAGCAGCTCGCCCACGCCGTTGCTGCTGGCGAACTCCACGCCCCCGTCGATCAGGTGCAGGCCGACGGCCTGGGCGCTCTCGACGTAGGCGACGTCGTCGACGAAGAGCAGGGTCGCCGGCACGCGCTCGCCGTGCGGCGCCTCCACGGTCACCGCGAGCAGCTCGCCCCCGAGGGCGGCGTGCAGGACGTCCACGAACCCGGGTCCGCCGTCGGCCATGGGAGCGAGGTCGAGCACGTCGTCGGGCGCGTGCCGGGCCCACCCGGTCGCGATGGCCTCGGCAGCCTCGACCGCGGTGAGGGTGCCGGAGAACTTGTCCGGCGCGATCAGGACGCGCATGCCGCCATCCTGTCGCATGGCCGGGCGGGCGGGCCCCGGGGACTACCCCAGGTCCACGATCGCGGCGACCGGGCCGCCGCCGTCGGGGCCCTGGTGGGCCGCGGACACCGAGACGAACACGGCCGGGTCACCGGTGACCGCGGCCGTCACCCCGCCGACGGCCGCCTTGATCTGCCGGTGCCAGTGGACGTCGGAGTCGTCGAGCATGGCGTTGCGCCGGCCGCGGACCTGTCCGTCCTGGGAGACCTCGCACTTGAGGAAGACGTTGACGAGCCGGTCGTCGAGGTCGGTGTGGTGCGGGCGCTCGGGCAGCTCGAGGCCGGCCGACCGGATCGCGTCCCAGATGCCGTCCGCGTCGAGGGCGTCCTTCATCACCGAGTGGCCGACCCGGTAGCGACCGCCCACGCCGGTGGCGTTGCCGACCACGACGACCTGGGCCACGTCGAGCTCGACCCCCGAGGAGCACGACGCGACCGCCGAGAACAGCGACCGGTCGTGCATGACGTCCTCGTCGGTCGGCATCTCGATCTCACCGAGCGCGACCGCGATGCCGAGCGCCGTACAGCCGTTGGAGAGGTCCATGGACTCGTGCGTGTGCTCGGTCCACACGGTCTTGCCGCGCGCCTTCGCGTCGCGGATGGTGTGCACGGTCAGCAGCGGCGTCTTGGTCTGGACGTAGTGGACGTCGGCGACGTCGGTGATGCCGGCCTTCTCCATGGCGGCCTTCACCGCGTCGGCCACCTTGGAGACCATCGCGACCCGGCCGATGTCCTCGGGCAGCAGCACCTCGCTCATCGCGAAGCCGACGGTCAGGCGTGGCTCGTCGGTGGGCTCCGCGTCGGTGGTGGCGAAGATCGTGGCGTGGGGGCTGATCACGCCGTCGGTGCCGCCGGACCACACGATCGGGATCTGCGCGACGGCCGCGGGGTCGGCGCCCCTGGCGACCAGCACCTCGCGGAACGCACGGTCGGAGATGATGCGCGTGTAGTCGTTGACCCCGCCGTTGCCCTCGGTCTTGCCGATGATGGCGATCACGCGGTCGGCCGCCATCACGCCGTCGTCGATGAGCTTCTCCAGCTCGCTGGCGTCGGCGACGGAGTGGATCGGGACCTTGCGGACTTCGATGGCACTGGGCATGGGTGTTCCTCTCGGGTGGGGTGCTACTGGTTCGGTACGACGACGGTGCCGACGCTGCCGGCGCCACCGGTCCGGGAGCCGGTCACCGCCTCGACGATGTGCTCCAGGCTGGTGATCACGGCGCGGGAGCCGCCGTCCTCGACGAAGCGGCAGACGGCGTCGACCTTGGGTCCCATCGAGCCGCTGGCGAAGTGGCCGTCGCCCGCCAGCGCCCGCATCTCGGCGACGGTGACCCGGCCGACGGGGGTCGCCTCGGGGGTGCCGAAGCGCAGCACGGCCTGGGGCACGTCGGTGGCGATGACCAGCACGTCCACGGTGATCGACCGGGCCAGCAGCGCGGCTCCGAGGTCCTTGTCGATGACGGCCTCGACGCCGGCCAGCACGCCGTCGTCGCGGCGTACGACGGGGATGCCGCCACCGCCGTTGGCGATCACCACGAAGCCGGCCTCGACCAGGGCGTGCACGGCCGGGGCGTCGACGACCTCGAGCGGCTCGGGTGAGGCCACGACCCTGCGCCAGCCCTTCGCGCCCCGGTCCTCCCAGGTCTCGCCGTGCTCGACGAGGTGGCGCGCCTCCTCCGGCGGCAGGTAGCGGCCGATCGGCTTGGTGGGGGTGGTGAAGCCGGCGTCGTCGGCGTCCACCAGCGTGCGGGTGACGACGGCGGCACTGCGCCGGTCGACGCCGCGGCGGGCCAGCGCCGCGTCGAGCGCGTCCATGAGCACGAAGCCGAGGGTCCCCTGCGTCTGCGCGCCGCACCAGTCCAGCGGCACCGGCGGCACGACGGCGGCGGCGAGCTCGTTCTTGACCAGGAGGTTGCCCACCTGGGGTCCGTTGCCGTGGGTCACGACCACGTCGACCCCGGCGGCGACCAGGGCGGCCACCGACTCCATCGCGGTCTCGGCCGCGGCGATCTGGTCCTCGGGACGCGCCCGCCCGTCGGCGTTGGTCATGGCGTTGCCGCCGAGCGCGAGCAGGGCCCTCACGTCGTCGCCCTCGTGTAGCGGCGGCACGTCACGACGAAGGTGCCCGCGGCCGTGGCGGCGGGGTAGTCGAGGTCGCCCTCGTCGCTCCACCCGCGACGCTCGTAGAAGGCGCGGGCGCGGGCGTTGCCCGCGTTCACGGCCAGCCAGGCGGTGGCGTGGCCACCGGCGCAGACCTGGCGCTCGGCCTCGTCGATGAGCACGTCGGCCACGCCGCTCCCCCGGTGGGCGGCGTCGACGTACACCTGCTCGACCTCGTCGGCCACGACCATCACGAAGCCCACGACCTCGTCGCCGACGACCGCGACCGTCGTGTCCGCGACCCTGGCGACGGCCCGGGTGGCGAAGGACTCGGGCGTGCGGAGCGCGACGAGCTCGTCGGGGACGTGGCCGAGGTGGCCGTCGCGCCAGCCCGTCGCCCAGATGCGCGCCACGCTGGCGGCGTCCTGCGCCGTGGCGGCCCTGATCTCGGTGGTCGTCGGCGTCACAGGTGGTCCACCTCCGCGGAGCTCGCGCCGCCGGAGAGTCGCGCGTAGCCCGGGCCGCGGTCGAAGAACGCCTCGTCCTGCCGCGGTCGCCCCGCGCGCTCGGCGGCCGTCGCGTCGGCGTCGAAGCCCAGGTCGTCCGTGTCCGGCGAGCCCGTCAGCACCACGCCGTAGTCGGCCAGGGCGGCCCCGGCCGAGACCTTGCGCCACACCACGTCGCGCACCACCAGGGCCGGGTCGCGGACCAGCGGGTCGCCCCAACCGCCACCACCCGTCGTACGGATCCGGATGACCTCGCCCGCCCGCACCGGCTCGTCGTCGGCGAGGGCGTCGACCTCGCGCTCGTGGGGACCGCCCGGGTCGATGGTCACCGAGAACGGCCTGCCGGCCCGCCCGCCGCGCACACCCCAGCAGGCCAGGATCGAGCGGTCGGCGATGGACATGAAGTGAGCGTCCTTGAGCATCCTGATCTGCTTCTCATAGCCGAGGCCGCCACGGCGCTCGCCCGCGCCGCCGGAGTCCATGGCCAGCCCGAGCGACTCGACCAGGAACGGGAAGCGCGACTCGGTGAACTCGCTGGGCAGGTTGCGGGAGTCGGGGACCACATGGATGGTGTCCTCGCCGTCGGCGTAGTAGCGCCCCCCGGAGCCACCGCCGAGCACCTCGCGCATGAGGTACGGCCGGCCGTCGCGGTCCTCGCCGTAGACACCGGTGTAGCGGATGGTCTCCTGGTCGGCCGGCATCCTGCCGTCCACCGCCTTGGCGACGACGCCGGCCAGCACGCCGAGGAGCCGGAGGATGACGAACGTGCGGGCGTTGGTCGGGGCCGGGAAGACCGGCGTCAGCAGCGTGCCGGGCTCGGGGAAGCGCATCTCGATGAGCGGCACGATGCCCTCGTTGACGTCGAGCTCGGCCATCCGCTCGGGCGACTCGGCCAGGTTGCGCAGGATCGGCGCGAGCCACTTCTTGAGGAAGACGCCGTCGCTGTAGTCGCCGCAGTGGTTGATCGGGCCCTTGGCCTGCGGGCCGGTGCCGTCGAAGTCGAGGACCAGCCGCTCACCGTCCGGGTCGTCGGCCGGCGTGCGCGTCAGGGTGATCCGTTGGGTGTGCAGCCGCGGCTCGTCGACGCCGTCGTGCTCGGCGTAGTCCTCCCAGGTCCACGTGCCGACCGGGACCTGGCTGAGGATCTCGCGACGGTACGTCGTGGTCGTGCGGTCGAGGATCGCGTCGAAGCACGACTCGACGACCTCGACGCCGTACCGCTCGAAGAGCTCGCCGAGGCGGCGTGCGCCCATCAGGCAGGCGGAGCACTCGGCGTCCAGGTCGGCGGCGAGCGACTCGGGCATCCGGGAGTTGCGGGTCATGATCGCCAGCGCCGCCCGGTTGGGCACCCCCGCGTCCCAGAGCCGGATGGGCGGCACCATCAGGCCCTCCTCGAAGACGCTGGTGGCGTGGCTGGGCATCGAGCCCGGCACGGCGCCGCCGATGTCGTCGTGGTGGCCGAAGGCCTGCACGAACGCGACGACGCGCCCCTCGGCGAAGACCGGCACCGTCACGCACAGGTCGGGCAGGTGGCCGATGCCGCCCTCCGAGCGGTAGACGTCGTTGTGGAAGAAGACGTCGCCCTCGCGCATCTCCTCGATCGGGAAGTCCCGGGCGACCGGGTGCACGAGCGCGGAGTAGGAGCGACCGGTGAGCTTGCGCAGCAGGCGGTCGTGGATGCCGGCGCGGAAGTCGTGCGCGTCGCGGATCATCGGGCTGCGGCTGGTGCGGCCGATGGCCGTCTCGACCTCCATCTCCACGCTGGCCAGGGAGCCCTGGACGATCTCGACCAGCACCGGGTCGGCACTGGCTCCGGCGTCGTCGGTGAGCATCCCGTAGGGGAACTGGGTGGGCGCCCTGCGGCTCATGCGAGTGCCTCCCGCGTCACGATGATGTTGAGGAAGTCGTCGATGCGGGCGGCGAACCCCGGGTGGACCGGGACGGTCGAGCCGAACTCCTCGATGATGACCGGCCCTGCGACCGTGTGGCCCGGTGGCAGGTCGGGGCGCCACAGCACCGGCGTCTCGACGTACCCGTCGGAGGTCTCGAAGCAGACGGGCCGGTTGACCCCGCCGCTGGTCGAGGAAGTCGCGCTGGCGACTGTCTCGAGGCCACCGTCGCTCCTGCGGATCTCGGGCCGGGTGATCGGCCCGATCCCGGAGACCCGCAGGTTGACCCACTCGACCTGCTGCGAGTCGTCGCGGGAGAAGTCGTAGCCGTACAGCGCCCGGTGCTCGGCGTGGAAGCGCCGGGCCACCTCGTCGACCGCGTCCGCGTCGAGTGGACCGTCCGGCACGCCGACGCGCACCTCGAAGGCCTGCCCGAAGTAGCGGACGTCGGCGGTCCGCACGAACCGGTGCACCTCGCGGTCGAAGCCCTCCTTGTCCAGTGCATCGCGCGCCTGCGTCGTCAGGGCGTCGTACGTCGCCTGGACCGTGGCGACGTCGAGTGCCCGGTGGAGGGCGACGTGGGTCTGCACGTAGTCGTTCTTGACGTCGACGGTCAGCAACCCGAACGCCGACACGTTGCCCGGGTTGGGCGGGACGAGCACCGTCGGGATGCCGAGGATGTCCATGAGGCGGCACAGCAGCAGGGAGCCGGAGCCACCGAACGTCGTGAGCGTGAAGTCGCGGACGTCGAGCCCCCGCTTGACCGTCACCTGCCGCAAGGCGTTCGCCTGGTTCCAGGCGGAGATCTCGAGCACGCCGTTCGCGCACGCCTCGGGCGTCATCCCGAGCCGGCTGGCGAGGGCGTCGATGCCGGCCCGTGCCGCCTCGACGTCGAGCGGGATCTCACCGCCCAGCAGGTGGGGCGGGATGCGGCCGAGCACCACGTGCGCGTCGGTGATGGTGACCTCGGCGCCGCCCTTGGCGTAGCAGATCGGACCGGGGTCGGCCCCGGCCGACTGCGGCCCGACCTTCAGGGTGCCCTCGGGCGAGAGCCAGGCGATGGAGCCGCCGCCCGCGCCCACGGTCACCACGTCGATCATCGGGATCTTGGACGGGAAGGCGCCGACCGAGCCCTCGGTGGTGAGCGTGGGCTCGCCGTCGATCACGACCGACACGTCGGTCGACGTACCGCCACCGTCGCTGGTCAGCACCCGGTCGAAGCCGGCCACCTGGGCGATCAGCGCGGCGCCGAGCGCTCCCGCGGCGGGGCCGGAGAGCACGGTCGTGATCGGCTGGTTGACCACCTCGTCGGCGGAGAGCACGCCGCCGTTGGACTTCATGACGTAGAAGGGCACCTTCCGGCCGCCGTACTGCTCGAGGCGGTGGCTGATGTTGGTAACGTAGCGGCTGAGGCGGGGCTTGACGGCGGCGTCGACGAGCGTGGTCATCGCCCGCTCGTACTCGCGGTACTCGCGCAGCACCTCGCTGGACAGCGAGACGACCGCGTCGGGGTGCTCCTCACGCAGGATCGCGCGCATCCGCTCCTCGTGGTCGGGGTTGGCGTAGGAGTGCAGGAAGCAGACGCCGAGGGTGTCGATGCCGCGGGCCCGGAACCAGCGGGCCACCCGCCGGGCCCCCTCCTCGTCGAAGGGCCGCACCTCGGCGCCGGTGAAGTCGAGGCGCCCCTCGACGCCCCGGACGAGGTCGCGCGGCACGATGCGGGGCGGCTTGACCCAGAAGTAGGAGTTGCCGTAGCCGTCGGGCACCGACTGGCGCGCGATCTCCAGCATCGCGTCGTAGCCGGCGGTCGTGATGTAGCCCAGCGCCTCGACCTTGCCCTCCAGCAGCTGGTTGGTCGCCACCGTGGTCCCGTGGCTCACCGCCGTGACGGCGTCGCCACTCCCCTGGGGGAGGTCGAGCAGGTCGAGGACCTTGTCGATGCCGGCCATGAACCCGTCCGCCGGGTTGCCGGGCGTCGACGGGGTCTTGGTCGTCACCATCTCCCCGGTGTCCTCGTCGAGCGCGACCACGTCGGTGAAGGTGCCGCCGGTGTCGATGCCGATCCGGATGCGCCGCGTTGCTGGAGGCATGCGGACCATTCAAACGATCCCGTACGCCGCCCGGCGAGGTCACATGTTGCCGACGGATCGGCGACGGGCTGTCAGGTCATGCCAGCGATGCCTGCGCCGGAACGGCTCCGGTGGGTGTCTCAGGCGGGCACGATGTTCTGGTTGTGCCGGAACAGGTTCCCCGGGTCGTAGGTGCGCTTGACCTGGGCGAGACGGTCGTAGTTGCCGCGGTAGTTGTCGCGGATCCGTGACTGGTCGTCCTCGGCCATGAAGTTGATGTAGCCGCCCTCCTGCGAGTGCGGGGCCGTGGCCTCGTAGTAGCCGCGGACCCAGGCGGTGTTGGCCTCGTCGTCGGCCTCGTCGGGCCACATGCCCGCGATGACGGTCGCGAAGTTGGCGTCGCGGTAGGCGAAGGCGGTCGACTCCGGGGCCACCCGGTGGCAGGCGCCGTTGATCGGGTAGATGTGCATCGTGGTGGTCAGCTCGGGCACCTGGGACCCGTGCTCCACGTGCGCTGCGATCGCGTCGTCGGTCAGCTCCTTGACGAAGTTGGCCTTCCAGTAGTGGCGCAGCCCGGACGGGTACAACGCGTCGAAGGCGCTGTTGAGCGCCGGGTAGGGCATCGGTCCCACGTGCTCGGCCACGACCGGGGCCAGGTCGTGGAAGGGCTTGAGCATCCGCTCCCCCTGGTCGAGGTCGCCCGCCCAGCAGGCGACGAAGAGGGCCATCCGGTCGCCGTGCCGGTCCTCGGGGATGAACGGCAGGGGTGGGGCGACCTGGAACGCCGGGAAGCCGCCGAACTGCTCGGGTGCRTCGGCGATGAAGTCGCGGTAGAGGCGCAGCAGGTCACCGGCCTTGTCGAGCTCGAAGAACATCGGCCCGCCGTAGACGTCCTTGACCGGGCTCAGCCGGAACTCGAACGACGTGACGACACCGAAGTTGCCGCCGCCTCCGCGGATGGCCCAGAAGAGGTCCGCGTCGTCCTTCTCGCTCGCGACGTGGAAGGAGCCGTCCCCGGCGACCACGTCCGCGGACAGCAGGTTGTCCAGGGCGAGGCCGAGTCCGCGGGCGAGGTAGCCGATGCCACCGCCCAGGGTCAGCCCACCCACCCCGGTCGTGGAGATGATGCCGCCCGTCGTGGCCAGCCCGAACGCGTACGCCGCCGAGTTGAGGTCGCCCCACGTCGCACCCCCGGCCACGCGTGCCGTGTGGGTGAGCGGGTCGACACGGACCTCGCGCATCGAGGAGAGGTCGACGACCATCCCGTCGTCGTTGGTGCCGTACCCGGGGACGCTGTGGCCGCCCCCGCGGATCGCGACCGTCATGGCGTTGTCCCCGGCGAACCGGACGGCCGACATCACGTCCCCGGCGTTGGCCGGCCGCACGATCACGGCGGGGCGCTTGTCGATCATGCCGTTGCGGACCTGGCGGGCCTCGTCGTACGCCTCGTCGTCCGGGGTGATCACGGTTCCTCTGACGTTCTCGCGCAAGGAYGCGAGCGCTGCACTGTCCATCGTGGGGCCTCCTCGCAGGCAACAGGTGCCACGCAGGGGCAACAGGGGCGTCGGAGGGCGTCACGAGGCGCACGGGGCGCGACAGATTGGTGTCTTCGAAAATAGTCCTCCCCGCCCGCCCGCACCATCCTCCGGATGGGCCAGATCGGACCGGTTCAGCCCACCTGGCCGGCGGCCTCGTAGGCCGCCGCGATCTCCAGCAGCCGACGGTCCGCACCGTGCGGGGCCACGACCTGGATCCCGACCGGCAGCCCCTCCGGCGTGCGGCCGGCGGGCAGGGAGATGGCGGGACACCCGGTGACGCTGATGAAGTAAGCCGACCGCATCCAGTCCAGGTAGGTCTCCATCGGCCGGCCGTTGATGTCCGACGGGAACTCCTGGTCCGCGGGGAACGGCGGCACCTGGGAGACCGGCAGCACCAGCACGTCGTGCTCGGTGAAGAACAGGCGCATCGTCTCGGCGAGCGCCGTGCGCTGGCTGTAGGCGCGGGCGACGTCGGCGCCGGTCAGGTCCTCACCCAGGCGGATGTTGTCGGCGAGGGACTGCTTGAAGGCCTCCGGGTGCTCGGCGAGCAGTGGTCCGAGCTTGGCCTGGAAGTGCCAGGCGCGCAGGGTGCGGAAGGTGTCGTCGGCCAGTCCCAGGTCCGGGTGGGCCGCCGACACCCGGGAGCCCTCGCGGGCGAACGTCCCGCCAGCCTCCTCCACCACGGCGGCGACGCGGTCGTCGACCTCGAAGGCTCCGCCCAGGTCGACGCTCAGGGCGACCCGGAGGTCGCGCAGGTGACCGGTCACCGGTGGGGCGAAGGTCGACCCGGGGTCGCCGAGGGCGAGCGGTGCGCGCGGGTCGGGACCGGCGAGCACGGAGAGCAGCAGGGCGAGGTCGCCGACGTTGCGGGCCATCGGGCCGGCGACCGAGGTCGACTCCCACTGGTTGTAGAGCGGCCACTCGGGCACCCGGCCCAGCGAGGGACGCATCCCGACGACGCCGCAGAACGATGCCGGGTTGCGCAGCGATCCGCCCATGTCGGAACCCTCCGCGAGGGGCACCATCCCCGATGCCAGCGCACAGGCCGCTCCGCCGCTGGAGCCGCCGGCCGAGAACCGGGGGTCGACCGGGTTGAGCGTCGTGCCGAAGACACGGTTGAAGGTGTGCGATCCAGCGGCGAACTCCGGCACGTTGGTCCGGCCGATCGTCACGACGCCGGCACGGCGGACCCGCTCGACCACGAGCTCGTCGTGCTCGGGGACGTGGTCGGCGAAGAGCGTCGAGCCGTATGTCGTGCGCCAGCCGGCGACCGCGTGCGTGTCCTTGAAGGCGAACGGGAGCCCGTGCAGCGGACCGGTGCCGGCGCCCGACGCGAGCGTCTCGTCCGCCTCGGCGGCCCCTGCGCGGGCACGGTCCTCGTCGAGGGAGACGATCGCGTTGAGCCCGGGGTTCCTCTCCGCGATGCGCGCCAGGTGCAGGTCGAGCAGCTCGCGGGCCGAGATCTCGCGCGCGGCGACCGCGGCCACCATCTCGCGCGCCGTCGAGTCGAGCGTGACGTCGCTCATCGGCGTCGGGCGGCGACGGCCCCGGCCAGGACGCCGGCGAGCACGAGGCCGGCTCCCACGGCGACGCCCCGCAGGAAGTCGGTCTGCGGCGAGACGGGCGCCGCGGGGGCGGTGAAGACCTGGCCGGCGACGGTCCCGACCTCGCCCGTGGGGCCGGGCGCGACCGCAGGCGGGGCGGTCGCGGGCGCGACCCCGGTGAGGACCGCGTCGACGTTGTCGAAGAACTCGCCCGCCATCCGGCGCGACACCGAGGTCAGCATCCGCTGTCCCACTCCCCCGACCATGCCGCCCACGACGGCGTCGGCGTCGTAGGTCACCCGGGTCGTGCCGTCGCCGGCGTCGGCGAACGACACGGCGACATCGGCACCGATCGTGCCCGGGGCGCCTGCCCCCTGCAGGTCCATCCGCAGGGACTGGTGCTCCTGCAGGTCGTGGAGCCGGCAGGTGCCGGCGTACGTGCCCTTGATCGCGGCGACGCCGGCGGTGACGGTCATGTCGTAGCCGTGCTCGCCGGTGGCCTCGAGCCGCGAGCACCCGGGGATGCTCCGCACCAGCACGGCGGGATCCAGGAGGGCGTCCCAGACCCGCTCGACGGGGGCGTGCAGGACGTTCTCGCCCGACATCTTCATGGGGTCTCCTTCGACAGGCGCAGGGCATGGAGCTCGGACGGGGAGATGGGCATCGCGCTGATCACGAAGCCCTCGGCGTCCTCGATGGCGGCGGCGATCGCCGCGGAGACGGGGATGACGCCCGCCTCACCGGCTCCCTTGATGCCGAGGCGGTTGAGCGGCGACGGCGTCTCGAGGTGGTCGATCTCGATGGTGTCGGGGACCTCGGTGACGTAGGGCATCAGGAAGTCCATGAACGACGCGTTCAGCAGCTGGCCCGAGTCGTCGTAGGCCATCCGCTCGTAGAGCGCACCGCCGACGCCCTGCGCGACCCCGCCGTGGATCTGCCCCTCGACGATCATCGGGTTGATGATCCGACCGCAGTCGTGGACCACCGCGTAGCGCACGATCCTGATCTCCGCGGTGTCGGGATCGGTCTCGACGATCACCGCGTGCATGCCGGAGGCGAAGGTCGCGCGCTGCGGGGAGTAGAAGTCGCGGGCCTCCAGGCCGGGCTCGTCGTCCTCGGCCACGGGAGGCCGGCCCGGGTCGCCGACGGCGAACTGGGTGGCCGCCTTGGACGCCTCGTCGAAGGCGTAGCGCAGCGGGTTGGAGAGCACGGCCACGGTGCCCAGGGCGAGCGCGGCGTCCGTGCCGCGCACCTGCACGAGGCCGTCGACGATCTCGAGGTCGTCGACGTCCGCCTCGAGCGCCTCGGCCGCGATGCGCAGTGCCTTCTCCCGCACGGCCTGCGCGGCGAGCTGGACGGCCGACCCGCTCATCACCGCGGCCCGGGAGGCGAACGTCCCCACGGCGTACGGCATCTTGCGGGTGTCGCCGGAGACGACCTCGATGTCCTCGAGCGGCACGCCGAGCTCGTCGGCGACGATCTGGGCGAAGACGGTCGCGTGGCCCTGGCCCTGGGTGGTGAGGCCGATGGCGACCTTGACCTTGCCGGAGGTCTCGACGTGGACGTGGGCGCCCTCGTAGGGACCGACGCCCGTGCCCTCGACGTAGCAGGCGATGCCGATGCCGATCCGGCGTCCCTCGGCGGCGGCCCGAGCCTTCAGCGCCGGGAAGTCGTCCCAGCCGATCAGCGCCTTGAGCTTGTCCAGCGACGCCGGGTAGTCGCCCGAGTCGTACTCGAGCTCACGGCCGTCCTGGAAGACCAGGCCGTGGTCGTAGGGGAACTCGTCGGGCTGGATGAAGTTGGTGGCCCGCACCGCCGTCCGGTCGAGGCCGAGCTCGGCGGCGATCGCGTCGATGGTCCGCTCCATCACGAAGCACCCCTGGGGCCGGCCCGCGCCGCGGTAGGGCGTGACCATCACGGTGTTGGTGAAGAGCGACTCGAAGCGCACCCGGTAGGCGCCCGGCTTGTAGGGGCCCAGCAGCTGGGTCGCGGTGATGATCGGCACGATCAGCCCGTACGGCGAGTAGGCGCCGTGGTCGTGCCAGAACATCACGTCGAGGCCCAGCACCCGACCGTCGTCGTCGAAGCCCACCTC
>NZ_JBFUKA010000033.1:0-41016 GCF_056401085.1 Nocardioides sp. P4_G4 | reverse complement strand
GACCGGGGTCGACCAGGTCGGCCGGGGTCTCGAGGATGCCGATGACGCGGCGCCAGCTCACGATGGCGTTCTGGGCGTCGGTGAGGATCTGGGTGCCCATCTGCACCGGACCGACGAACAGCGTCACCAGGAAGGCGAACGCCAGGACCTTGCCGGCCGTCATGTCGGACGTGAAGCCCAGCAGAACGCCCACGATCAGCACGCCCGCGTTGGCCAGTCCGGCCGAGATCCCGCCGAGCGAGAACGACACGACCGTGAACTTCTGGGCCCGGGTGCTCGCGGTCTTGAAGTCGTCGATGGCCGAGTCGATGCGCCCCTGGGTGCGGTCCTCGACGGCGTACGAGCGCACCGTCGCGGCGCCGACGACCGGCTCGGAGATCGCGCCGAGGAGCACGCCCACCTGGTGGCGCACGATGCTGTAGGCCTCGGAGAGCTTGCGCTGGAAGTAGCGGATCGAGATGAACAGCGGCGCGAAGCACAGCCACACCACCAGGGCCAGCTGCCAGCTGTAGATCACCATGATGACCGTGGCGACCAGCATCTGACCGATGCTCACCACGAAGATCAGGCCGCCGAACACCAGGAACTGGCTCACCTGGTCCACGTCGCTGGTCACGCGGGAGACGAGGGCGCCGCGGCGCTCGGTGTTCTGGGTGAGCAGCGGCAGGTCGTGGACGTGCCGGAACGCCTTGACCCGCAGCGTCGCGAGTCCGCGCTCGGAGGTCGTGAAGAGCCGACTCGTCATCGTGTACGACGCGAGGCTGGTGATCGTGAGCACGACCGCGCATCCGATGCCGAGCCACACGACGTAGTCGAGCCTGGGCCCGTCGGGGCCGTTGAGCCCGCGGTCGAGGGTCTGCTGGACGGCGATCGGCACGACCACCTGGCCGCAGGCCGCCACGATCGCGAGGAACAGCGTGAACCGGATTCCGTCGCTGAGCTCGGGCGAGATCCGCATGCCACGACGGATGGTCTCGATGGCGCCGATGTCCTCGCCGGAGTCCATCCGGGTCCCGGCGTCCGGGTTGCGGGTCGAGGCCGTGGAGCTCACTGGGCACCTCCGGCGCCACTCGGGACGGTGGCGGAGCCGCCGGTGCCGGCGGCCTCGTCGTGGGCGGCCTGCTCGTAGGCGTTGACCAGCCGGGCGTAGTCGGGGCTGCGGTCGAGGAGCTCGCGGTGGGTGCCCCGGTCGGCGACCCGGCCCTCGTCGAGGTGGACCACCTCGTCGGCGAGGCCGATCGTCGCCTTGCGGTAGGCCACGACGACCAGCGTCGTGTCGGTGGACCCGTCGCGCAGGGTGGCGAGGATGCGTGCCTCCACCTCGGGGTCGACGGCGGACGTGGCGTCGTCGAGGATCAGCAGGCGCGGACGACGGACCAGGGCGCGGGCCAGCGAGATGCGCTGGCGCTGGCCGCCGGAGAGCGACGTGCCCCGCTCCCCCAGCTGGGTGTCCAGGCCGGCGCCGAGGGCGGYCACGAAGCCGTCGGCCTGCGCGTCACGCAGCGCGGCCCACACCACGTCGTCGGGGATGTCGGCACCCAGCGTGATGTTGCCGCGCACGGTGTCGTCGAAGAGGAACGCCGTCTGCGGCACCAGGGCGACCGCGCCGGCGAGCTCGCCCCGCGCCAGGTCGCGCAGGTCGACCCCGTCGACGCGCACCGACCCCGCGTCGGGGTCGACGAGACGCGTCAGCAGGTTGGTCAGGGTGCTCTTGCCGGACGCCGTCTGGCCGACCAGCGMCACCGTGCGACCGGGCTGGACGTCGAACGTCACACCGTCGAGGAGGCGGGTGTCGGGATCGTAGGCGTACTGGAGGCTCTCGACCTCGAGGACGGCGCCCCGACCGGCCGACGCGAGGGTGCCGGCGCCGTACTCCATCGAGCCRGTCGCCGCGATGACCGCCTCGGTGCGGCGGTAGCCCACGACCGAGCGCGGGAACTCCCCCAGCAGCCAGCCGATGGCGCGGATCGGGAAGGCCACGATGGTCAGCAGGTAGGCGACGGTGACGACGTCGCCGGCATCGGTGTGGCCGCCGATGACGCGTGCGGTGCCCACGGCCAGCACGATGAGGACCCCGATGTTGGGCAGCGAGGCCAGCGTCGGGTCGAACGCGGCGCGGATGCGACCGGCGCGGATGTTGACGTCGCGCAGCTCGTGGGCCTTGGCGCGGAAGCGGTCGGTCTCCTGGGTCTCGCGACCCAGGGTCTTGACGACCATGGCGCCGTCGAAGGACTCGTGCGCAATCTCGCTGACCTCGGCGCGCAGGGCCTGTGCGTGGGTCATCAGCGGGGAGGCGAGCCGCTGGTAGGCCAGGTTGGCCACGACCACGGCCGGGAACACGAGCAGCCCGACGAGGGCCAGCACCGTGTCGGCGAGGAGCATCTGGACGACCGCGATCGCCATCATCACAACGGTGCCGAGCGCCATCGGGAGCGGGGCGATCGGGCCCCACGCGGCCTCGACGTCTGAGTAGGCGTTGGAGAGCAGCTGACCGGTCGGGTGCCGCTGGTGCCACTCCATCGGCAGGGTGAGGTACTGGCGGGTCACGGCCCGTCGGGTGTGGGCCTGCATGCGGAACTGCATGATCCCGGCCCCGAGCCGGCGGGCCACGATGCCGACCGCGCGCAGGATCGCGACGCCCAGGAAGAGGGCCAGCACGGCCCACAGCAGGCCCGCGCTGATCTCACCGTTCTCGAAGGCGGGGATGACCACGTGGTCGGTGGCCCAGCCCAGCACCCAGGCGTCGGCGACGGTCAGCACCGCGAAGAGGACCGAGCCCACCGTGGACAGGATGAAGATGCCGGGCTCACGCCGGATGGCGTGTCCCAGCACGGCGAAGCCCTCCCAGGTCGTCGATCCCCGGAGCTCCGCGTCCTCGCCTGCCACCTGTGTCGCCCGCCCCCTCATCGTGTGAACCGTCCTCCGGGGAGGTTGCTCGTCGCAACCATCTCGACTGCTCAGGCTATTCCCCGCCACCGACAGCGACCCAATCGCGCGGACGCGCTCACACCTCCACCTAGGGTGGCGCCATGAGCCTCGCCCGCGCAGAACGTCACGCCCTGGCCGACACCGCGCTCGTCCTCGGTCCCGACGTCCCCACCCTGTGCGGCGACTGGGACGCCCGCGACCTGATGGCGCACCTGCTGGTGCGCGAGCACAGCGTGCTGGCCTCGGCCGGGATCGCCCTGCCTCCCCTTGCCGGGCTCACCGAGCGGGCGATGCGGCGTACGGCGGCCGACGACTTCGGCGTCCTCGTCGAGCGATTCCGGCACCCCCGGCTCACTCCGGTCGCCCTGAAGGTGGTCGACGACCGGGTCAACCCCGTCGAGTTCTTCATCCACCACGAGGACCTGCGCCGCGCGCAGCCCGGCTGGGAGCCGCGCGAGCTCACCCGTCACGACCAGGACGTGCTGTGGAGGATGCTGCGGCTCGTGGGCCGCGGACTGGTCGCGAAGGCCGGCGTGCCGGTCCGGGTGGAGCGCACCGACACCCATCGGACCGCCACCCTGCGACGTGGTGACGAGCCCGTGACGGTCCACGGCCTGCCGAGCGAGCTGGTGCTGTTCCTGTACGGCCGCGACCAGACCTTCGGCGTCGACCTCACCGGCCCCGTGGACCGGATCGCCCGGCTCCGCGGCGCCGACCGCGGCATCTGAACGACCCCGTCAGACGAGTCGCAGCCGCGACAGGAAGGACCGGGTCCGCTCCTGCTGCGGGTCCCCGATCACCTGCGCCGGGCTGCCGGACTCGTGGATCACTCCGTCGTGCAGGAAGCTGACGGTGTCGGCCACGTCCCGGGCGAACCCCATCTCGTGGGTGTTGAGGACCATCGTCACGCCGTCGGCCTTGAGGTCGGTGAGCAGGTCGAGGACCTCCCCCACCAGTTCCGGGTCGAGCGCGGACGTCACCTCGTCGAGGAGCATCAGCCGCGGGTTGGCGACCAGCGCCCTGGCGATCGCGACCCGCTGCTGCTGGCCGCCGGAGAGGTCGTCGGGCCGGGCGCCCGCCTTGGCCGCGAGGCCCACCCGGTCCAGCATCGCCAGCCCGCGGTCGTCGCACTCCGGGGCACCGACCCCGTGGACCTTGCGCAGCGCCAGGGTCACGTTGCCGAGCACGGTCAGGTGCGGGAAGAGGTTGTAGGACTGGAAGACCAGGCCCATCCGGGCCCGCACCGCGTCGGCGTCTACCCGCGGGTCGGTGACGTCCTCGCCCTCGAAGGTGATGACGCCGTCGTCCACGGTCTCGAGGAGGTTGGCGCACCGCAGCAGCGTCGACTTGCCGGACCCGCTGGCACCGATCAGCACCACGCACTGCCCACGCGCCACCGAGAGGTCGACGTCGCGCAGCACGACGTGGTCGCCGAACGCCTTGCGGACGCCGGTCATCTGCAGCACCAGCTCGCCGGTGTGGCTCACAGCATTCCTCCCGCGCCGTGGAAGCCCTGCTTGCGGGCGAACCTGTCCGTCAGCCGCGCCATCGGGATGGTGAGGCAGATGAACAGCACGCCCGCCACGACGTACGGCGTGTAGTTGAAGTCGCGGGCCGTTTCGATCTGGGCGGCCCGGATGGCGTCGATCACGCCGAGCACGGCGATGAGGCCGGAGTCCTTCTGCAGCGACACCAGGTCGTTCATGAGCGGTGGCAGCACCCGTCGCCAGGCCTGCGGCAGGACCACGTGGCGCAGGGTCTGCGTGTAGGACAGCCCGAGCGAGCGGCCGGCCAGGCGCTGGGAGGGGTGCACGGACTCGATGCCGGCCCGGAAGACCTCCGCGACGTACGCCGAGTAGGACAGCACCAGCGCCAGGCAGCCCCAGAAGAGCGCCGACGTGGGCAGGCCGGTCAGGTCGAGGGCCGGCCCGCCGAAGCCCAGCAGGAAGAGCACCAGGAGGAGCGGCAGCCCGCGGAACACGTCGACGTACACCGTGCCGAGCAGGCGCAGCGGGAAGGCGACCGGCCCGCGGATGGTGCGCATCACCGCGATGGCGAGGCTGAGCACCACGATGAGGACGGCGCAGACCATCATCACCCGGATGTTGAGCCACAGACCCGCGAGCACGGCGGGGAACGAGTCCACGGCCTTCGCCGGGTCGAAGTACGTCTCCTGCACGCGCTCCCAGCCGGGCGAGGTGACGACCAGCCCGGTCACCACCGCGAGCACCGCGACCGTCGAGCCGGCGGCGACCGCGGCGCTGCGCAGCGTCTGCCGGCGACGCCACTCGTCGCGTTCGCGCTGGATCTCCGACGGCTGCCAGTCGGTGGGCGCGGCGTCGGCCTCCCGGGCCGACATCAGGAAAGCTCGGGAGCGCCCTGCTGCGCCAGCCACTCGTCGGCGAGCTGGTCCAGGGTGCCGTCCTCACGCAGCGCGTCCACGGCCTGCGAGACGCAGTCGGTGAGCGGGCTGTCCTTGTCGAGCACCGCACCGAACTGCTCGACCTCGCCCTCCGGCAGCGGCAGCTGGCCGACGATGACGCCGTCGTCGAGCTGGACGGCCGTCATGTAGTAGGCCGTCGGGAGGTCCACCACGATGCCGTCGATCTGGCCGTTCTTGAGGGCCTGGACGGCCTGGTCGTTGGTGTCGTACGCGGCCGCCTGCTGGGTGCTGCCGATCTCGTCGCTGATGGCGTTGTAGCTGGTGGTGCCCACCTGGGCCCCGAGCTTGGCGTCGGCGAGGTCGTCGATCGAGGTCACGCCGTCGATGTCGCTGCCGGCGGTGGTGATCACCGTCTGGCGCACGTCGTAGTAGCCGCTGGAGAAGTCGACGGCGTTGCGCCGCTCCTCGGTGATCGAGACCTGGTTGACGTCGAAGTCGAACTTCTTCTCCCCGGGGCTGACCACCGCGTTGAACGRCACGGTCACCCACTCGACCTCGTCCTCGGCGTAGCCGAGCTGCTCGGCGACCGCGTAGGCGATGGCCGACTCGTAGCCCTTGCCGTTGGTGGGGTCGTCGTCGACGAACCACGGCTCGTACGCCGGGGAGTCGGTGCCCACGGTCAGCACGCCCTCGGAGCGCGTCTGCAGCGAGTCCTTGTCGCACGACGCGGCCGCGTCCGTCTCCCCGGTCGAGGAGGAGTCGGAGGCGGAGTCCGCCTCGTCCCGGGGGGAGCCGCAGGCGGTCAGGAGCACGGCGGCGGCCAGCGAGGTGGCGACGAGGGGTCGGGTCAGGGGGCGCATGGCGAAATCGTAAGTCCGCGGGGCGCCACATCCGTGCCGGGGCCACCGTGTGAACTCGTGTCCGGTGGGTAGGAGGCCCACCCCGACGCCACCGACAGGGAGCACCATGTCGCAGATCACACGGCCCGCCGCCGGCCGGCACTCCGTCCACCGCCGGACGGCCGCCGCCGGACTGGTGGCGGCCGCACTGGTCGGGAGCATGCACGCCGTCCCCGCCGACGCCGGACGCCCGGGGCGGACGAGGGCCACGGCGAGCTGGTCGGCCACCGAGGTGGTCCGTGACACCGCGGTCTCGGTCTCCGGCACGGTCGAGGACCGGGTCACGGGCAGCCGCACGGTCCGCCTCCAGCTGCGGACCGCCTCTGGCTGGCGCACCCAGGGCAAGGCCCGCACGACCCGTCAGGGTGAGTACTCGTTCGAGGTCCCGACCTGGTGGACCCGCTCGGCCAGGCTCCGCGTCCTGGCCGCCCGCACCGGGCGCGCCCGCGCCGACGCCAGCACGGCGCAGCGCGTCACGGTCACGGAGCCGTACGCCCCCGCCGGCGACCCAGCGTCCTGGGCGCACATCTACAGGTACCCGGTACGGCTCGACCCGTGCGGGACGGTGACGTATCGCGTCAACGCCGCCGCCGGGCTGCCGGACCCCGCGACGGCCGAGGCGCTGGCGCACGCCGCGGTCACCCGCATCTCCCAGGCCACCGGGATGGAGTTCCGCTACCTCGGTCCGACCGATGCCGTCTTCCAGGGCGGCGGAGCGTCGATCCCGAAGGACACCGACGTGCTCGTCTCGTGGGCCACCGACGCCCAGACCAGGTTGGACATCGGCCCCGGCTACGCCGGACGGGGCGGCGCCAGCAAGGCCGTGTGGGGTCGTGACGCCCGGGGCCGCCGGATGGTGCTGGCCCGCAACGCCGGCGCGGTGCTGGACTCGCAGGAGCAGTACATGACCGCCAGCGGCACCCTCCACGTGCTCATGCACGAGCTCGGGCACGCCCTGGGTCTCGGCCACGTCGCGGACCCGGCCCAGGTCATGCACCCGGCGTCGTACGACGTCCCCGACTACCAGTGGGGCGCCGGTGACCTCACCGGCTTCGAGAAGGTCGGGGTGCTGGCGGGGTGCGTGCGGCCCGAGGGGCGCCGCGGACGCTTCAGCGCACCGGGTGGCCTGATGCTGCCAGCGCAGCCTTGACCTGACCGATCCGCAGCGTGCCGAAGTGGAAGACGGTGGCCGCGAGGACGGCGTCGGCCCCCGCATCGACGGCGGGCGGGAAGTGCTCGACCGCGCCGGCTCCGCCGCTGGCGATGACGGGGATGCCCACGACCCGGCGCACGGCGGCGATCAGCTCGAGGTCGAAGCCGTCCTGGGTGCCGTCGGCGTCCATCGCGTTGAGCAGGATCTCCCCCGCCCCCAGCTCGGCCGCGCGGGCGGCCCAGGCGACGGCGTCCAGCCCGGCGCTCGTGCGACCACCGTGGGTGGTCACCTCGAAGCCGGAGTCGGTGCCGGTGGCCCGGCGGGCGTCGACGCTCAGCACGAGCACCTGGTTGCCGAACCGGTCGGCGACCTCGGCGATGAGCTCGGGGCGACGGATGGCGGCGGTGTTCATCGCGACCTTGTCGGCTCCGGCGCGCAGCAGCCGGTCGACGTCCTCGACGCTGCTCACTCCCCCGCCGACGGTCAGCGGGATGAAGACCTCCTCCGCGCAGCGCGAGACCACGTCCATGGTGGTCGCGCGACCCTGGTGGGAGGCGGAGATGTCGAGGAAGGTCAGCTCGTCGGCGCCCTCGGCGTCGTACGTGCGGGCGAGCTCGACCGGGTCGCCGGCGTCGCGGAGCTCGGTGAAGTTGATGCCCTTGACCACGCGGCCGCCGTCGACGTCCAGGCACGGGATGACGCGTACGGCGAGGGTCACCGCGCGCCCCTCGTGAGCGCGAGCGCGTCCTCGAGGGTGAAGCGGCCCTCGTAGAGCGCGGTGCCGGCGATGGCGCCCTCGACCCCGTCGGGGACCAGGCCCATCAGGGCCTCGATGTCGTCGAGGGTGGTGACCCCGCCGGATGCCACGACCGGGCGGTCGGTGGCGGCGCACACGTCGCGGAGCAGTTCGAGGTTGGGACCTTGGAGCATGCCGTCCTTGTTGACGTCGGTCACGACGTAGCGCGCGCATCCCTCGGAGTCGAGACGGGCCAGCACCTCGTAGAGGTCGCCGCCCTCGCGGGTCCAGCCGCGGGCGGCCAGCGTACGCCCGCGGACGTCGAGGCCCACCGCGATCCGGTCGCCGTGCTCGGCGATGGCCCGCGCACACCACTCGGGCTGCTCCAGCGCGGCAGTGCCGATGTTGACCCGGCGGCAGCCGGTGGCCATGGCGGCCTCGAGCGACTCGTCGTCGCGGATGCCGCCGCTCATCTCGACCTGGATGTCGAGGGCGCCGACGATCCGGGCCTGGAGCTCACGGTTGTGGCCGTGGCCGAAGGCCGCGTCGAGGTCGACCAGGTGGATCCACTCGGCACCGGCCCGCTGCCAGCGCAGCGCCGCCTCGATCGGGTCACCGAAGCGCTTCTCCGAACCGTCCACGCCCTGCACGAGCTGGACGGCCTGCCCGCCCTTGATGTCGACGGCGGGCAGGAGCTCGAGGTGGGGGGCCATGGGTCAGATCCTAGGAGGCAGCCGCCCACGACCTCAGCACGGTGTCCACGCCGTCGAGGATCCGCGGCCACGTCCGGTCGGGCGGCGGCGAGCTGTGGTCGAAGCTGCCACCCAGCTCGAGGCCGGCGAACCCGTGCACGACGCTGCCGATCAACCGGACCGCGTGGGTCTCGTCCGCTCCCGAGAGGCCGTAGCCGCGCAGCAGCGCACGGGTCAGGTCGGCGTGACGCCCTCCGGGACCGGACGCGGCGGCCTCGGGCGAGAGGCGGATCTGCATGGCGGCGTACCGGCCCGGGTGCTCACGGGCGAAGTCCCGGTAGGAACCCGCGAAGGCCACCAGCGCCTCCTTGCCGGCGCGACCGGCCAGGGCCTCCGACGCGCGGTCGGCGAGCTCGTCGAGGGCCAGCAGGGCGATGCGGGTGCGCAGGTCGTCGGAGCCGCCGACGTGGGAGTAGAGGCTGGCCACCCGGACCCCGAGCCGGCGGGCCAGGGCCGAGACGGTCACCTCGTCGAAGCCGACCTCGTCGGCCAGGTCCGCCCCGGCCCGGACCACGAGGTCCGGCGAGAGTCCCGCGCGCGCCATCCTGACTCCTTTAGTGTTTTGCCTAATACCTTTAGGTACCTTAGCGTCTACGTCGTGAAGCCGTTGACCGAGTCCGAGATCCGCGCCAGCTTCGTCAACTGCTCGAAGGGCGAGGCGAAGCGGCTCAACGTCCCCCACGACCTCGCCACCCGACCGTGGGAGGACCTGGACTACCTCGGCTGGACGGACCCGCGTGCCCCCGCGCGGCGCTACCTCGTCGCGGACGTCGACGGGGCGACGTACGGACTCGTGCTCCGGATCAACGAGGCGAGCGTGGGCATCGCTCGCAAGAGCATGTGCTCGCTGTGCATCACCGTGCAGTCGGGCGGCGTGTCGCTGATGGTGGCGCCCCGCGCCGGGAAGTCGGGCCAGCAGGGCAACTCGGTGGGGACCTACATCTGCTCCGACCTCAGCTGCTCGCTCTACGTGCGCGGCCGGCTCCAGACCGGGACGCCGGGCATGCACGAGACGCTCGACGTCGACCAGCGTGTCGAACGGCTGGTGGCCAACCTCGAGACGTTCGTGCGCAGGGTCCGCTCCTGAGCCGTCGTCGGCTCAGCGCGTCGTCTGCCACGTCGGGGCCACCTCACGCCGGTAGCGGCGGCCGAACACCGTCGTCATGACGGCGACGACCGGGGCCGGGATCTCGGCGCGGAGCGCGGTGCGCTCCCGCTCGGTCGCGCCGTCCTGCATCCACGCCAGGGCGCTGCCCGCGTCCGAGATCCTCTTGGGCCGCAGCTTCCGCGTGACGGCCTTCCACTCCGCGTCGTCGTGGTGCGCGTCGAGGAGGGGCTCGACGTCGTGCTCCTCGTGCTCGAGATGCGCGTCGACCACGCCGCTGCACCGTGCCACCACGTCGGCGGCCTCTCCGGCGCGTTCCGCCGTCGGGTCCGCGACGACCGCGTCGATCGCGTGGCTGGCCTCGCTCAGCGCCTGCTTCATGGCGGCGTGCTCGTCCTCCATCGCCTGCATCAGGCTCGCGTCGACACCGCGCGCGAGCAGGAACGGCCACACCAGGGCGTCCTCCGACTCGTGGTGGTGGGTCAGCTCGCGGACCAGGTTCTGCCAGGCCACCTGGATCTGGCGGGCCCGTTTCCGGTCCCCGCCGGGCAGCGCCCGGAGCGCCTGCTCGGTGCGCGTGACGTCACGTCGTACGGCGGCGTGGATGACTTGGTTGACGCTCATCGTGGCCATGACGCGACGCTAGCTTCGCGACACGGACGGCCGCGACCCGAATTCGGGTGAACCCTCAGAGGGTGGACACCCAGTTGCGCAGCAGGGCCGCGCCGGCGTCGCCGGACTTCTCGGGGTGGAACTGGGTGGCCCACAGCGGGCCGTTCTCCACGGCCGAGACGAAGCGGTCCCCGCCGTGCGTGGTCCAGGTGACCAGGGGCGCGCGGGTGCGGTCGTTGGTGACGAGGTCCCAGGTGCGGGCGGCATAGGAGTGCACGAAGTAGAACCGCTCCCCCTCGACCCCGGCGAACAGCCTGCTGTCCTGGGGGACCTCGACGGTGTTCCACCCCATGTGGGGTACGACGGGTGCCCGGAGCCGCTCGACGGTTCCCGGCCACTCGTCGCAGCCCTCGGTCTGCACCCCGTGCTCGACCCCGCGGGCAAAGAGGACCTGCATGCCGACGCAGATGCCGAGCACCGGTCGTCCGCCGGCCAGGCGGCGCCCGATGATCCGGTCTCCCTTGATGGCCCGCAGGCCGGCCATGCAGGCGGCGTAGGCGCCGACGCCCGGCACGATGAGGCCGTCGGCCTCGAGCGCCGTGGTGAAGTCGCTGGTCAGCGTCACCTCGGCCCCGGTGCGCTCCGCGGCGCGCACGACCGAGCGCAGGTTGCCCGAGCCGTAGTCGAGGACGACGACCTGCCTGGGGGCGGGGCTCAAGAGGCGTCTCCGAGCGTGCCCTTGGTCGACGGCACGCCCGTCTCGCGCGGGTCGATGGCGATCGCGTCGCGGAAGGCCCGGGCGAACGCCTTGAACTGCGCCTCCACGAGGTGGTGCGGGTCCCGGCCGGACAGCACGCGCACGTGCAGCGCGAGGWGGGCGTGGAAGGCGATCGTCTCGAACACGTGGCGGGTCAGCGAGCCCTGGTAGGCGGCACCGTTGACGTCGTTGCCGCCGATGGCGACGTAGATCTGGCCCTCCGGCTCGCCGGTGTGCACGCAGTAGGGACGCCCTGACACGTCCACGACCGCGTGGGCCAGCGCCTCGTCGAGCGGCACGGTCGCGTCCCCGAAGCGCCGGATGCCGCGCTTGTCCCCCAGCGCCTCACGCAGCGCCTGGCCGAGGACGATCGCGGTGTCCTCGACGGTGTGGTGGGCGTCGATGTGGGTGTCGCCGTTGGAGTGCACGGTCAGGTCGACCAGCGAGTGCCGCGCGAAGGCGGTGAGCATGTGGTCGTAGAAGCCGACGTTGGTGCTGATGTCGGCGCGCCCGGAGCCGTCGAGGTCGACCTCGACAAAGACCTGCGACTCCGAGGTGGTCCGCTCGATCTTGGCGGTGCGGTTCATCGGTGGTCCTCCATGACCTGGATCAGTGCGTCCTTGAATGCGTCCATCTCGGCGGTGGTCCCGATCGAGACCCGCAGCCAGCCGTCGGGCCCGGTCTCCCGGATCAGCACACCGCGCTCGACGAGCCCCCGCCAGACGGCGTGGCGGTCGTCGAACGTGCCGAAGAGCACGAAGTTGGCGTCGCTGTCGGCCACCGCGAGGCCCTGCTCGCGGAGCCAGTCCACCGTGGTGTCCCGCTCGGCGCGGAGCTCGTCGACCTTGCCGAGCAGCTCCGGCGCGTGCCGCAGGGCCGCCAGCGCCGTGGCCTGGGTGACGGCAGAGAGGTGGTAGGGCAGTCGCACCACCCTGATCGCGTCGCAGATCTCGGGGGCCGCGGCGAGGTAGCCCACCCGCGCGCCGGCGAGGGCGAACGCCTTGCTCATGGTCCGGGTGACGACGAGGTTGCGGTGCGAGTCCAGCAGCTCGAGGGCGCTGGGCACGCCCGCGCGGCGGAACTCGCCGTACGCCTCGTCCACGACGACCAGCCCGTCACCTGCGGCCGTGCAGAGCATGGCGACCGCCTCGGGCGGCAGCGCCGTCCCGGTCGGGTTGTTGGGCGACGGCAGCAGCACGACGCTGGGACGACGCTCCTCGACGAGCGCGCGGGCTGCGTCGAGGTCCAGCGAGAAGTCCTCCTCGCGGCGCCCGGCCACCCACTCGGTCACGCTGTCGCGGGCGTACTCGGGATACATCGAGTACGTCGGCGCGAAGCTGAGTGCCACCCGGCCCGGGCCGCCGAAGGCCTGCAGCAGCTGGAGCATGACCTCGTTGGAGCCGTTGGCCGCCCACACCCGGTCGACGGTGATGCCGCTGCCGCCGGAGGAGTTCAGGTAGGCCGCCAGGGCCTCGCGCAGCTCGGTGAACTCGCGGTCGGGGTAGCGGTTGAGGGTCGACGCCGCCCGTCCCACGGACGCCGCGATGTCGGCCGCGGCCTCCGGCGAAGGGCCGTAGGGGTTCTCGTTGACGTTGAGCTGGACCGGTACGTCGAGCTGCGGGGCGCCGTAGGGCTCGATGCCGCGCAGCTCCTCACGCAGGGGCGGCCACGACCACTCCGGCGCGGACGCCGCGCTCACTGCTCGAACCGCACGGAGACCGCGGCGCCGTGACCGGGCAGGTCCTCGGCCTCGGCCAGCGTGACGACGTGACCGGCCACCTCGGCCAGGGCCTCGCGCGAGTAGTCGATGACGTGCATCGACTTGGTGAAGGCGCGGACGCTGAGGCCGCTGGAGTGGCAGGCGCACCCGGCGGTCGGCAGCACGTGGTTGGACCCGGCGCAGTAGTCGCCCAGCGAGACCGGCGCCCACGGGCCGACGAAGACGGCACCGGCGTTGGTGATGCGGGCCGCGTGCGCCGAGGCGTCGCGGGTCTGGATCTCGAGGTGCTCCGCGGCGTACGCGTTGACCACGTCGAGGCCCTGGACCATGTCGTCGACCATGACGATCGCGGACTGCGGGCCGGCGAGCGCCTGCTGGATGCGCCCGGTGTGACGGGTCGCGAAGACCTGCTTCTCGAGTTCGGCGACGACGTCGTCGGCCAGCGTCTCGGAGTCGGTCACCAGCACCGACGCAGCGAGCGGGTCGTGCTCGGCCTGGCTGATGAGGTCGGCGGCGACGTACGCCGCGTCGGCCGAGTCGTCGGCCAGGATGGCGATCTCGGTGGGCCCGGCCTCGGAGTCGATGGCCACGCTGCCGCTCACCAGGCGCTTGGCGGCCACCACGTAGATGGAGCCCGGCCCGGTGATCAGGTTGACCGGGCGGCACGGCCCGGCGCCGTAGGCGAACATGGCGATCGCCTGGGCGCCACCGACGGAGTAGACCTCGTGGACGCCGAGCAGCTCGCAGGCGGCCATGATGGTGGGCTCGGGCAGCCCCCCGGTGTTCTTCTGGGGCGGGCTGCTCAGCGCGATGCTGCGCACACCGGCGACCTGGGCCGGGACGACGTTCATGACGACGCTGCTCACCAGCGGGGCGAGGCCCCCGGGCACGTAGAGGCCGACCCGGTCGATGGGCACCTTGCGGTGCGTCACGGTGGCGCCGTCGCCGAGGCTGCTCACCACGTCGTGCTCGAGCTCGGCCTCGCAGGTGGCACGCAGGCGACGGATCGACTCCTCGAGGGCCTGTCGGATCGACGGGTCGAGCTCCTCGAGCGCGCGGGTCATCGACTCGCGCGGCACCGCGATGTCCTCGATCTCGATCCGGTCGAACTCCGCGGAGTACTCCAGGATCGCCTCGACGCCGCGGGCCTTGACCGCGTGCAGCACCGGGGCCACCAGATGCGTCGCCGCCTCCACGTCGAACTCCGCGCGCGGCACGGCGGCGCGGTAGTCGACGGAGGCACGGTCGGCTCCCCTGAGGTCGATGCGGCGAATCATGGCTCCAAGTCTAGGGACCGCGCCTCGCCGCGGCCGAACCCGCGCCCGGGCTGGACAGCGCTAGGGTCGACGCGTGAGCACTCCCCTGGCGATGTTTCCTCTCAGCACGGTGGTGTTCCCGGGCGTCTCGGTGCCCCTCCACGTCTTCGAGGACCGCTACCGCGCGCTGGTCCGGCACCTGCTGAGCATCGACGATCCCGCCGAGCGCGTCTTCGGCACCGTGGCCGTCCGTGAGGGCTACGAGGTCGGCGACCACGGGTCGCAGTCCTTGTACCGCGTCGGCGTCCGGCTCCAGCTGACCGACGTGGAGGCCAACGACGACGGCACCTACGAGATCGAGGCCGTCGCCCGCGAGCGCATCGTGCTCCAGGGCCTCGACGCCTCCGGTGAGTACGCCGTCGGCGACGTCGCCGAGCATCCGGACGCCGAGGGTCCGGTGCCCGACGAGGTCCTGGCCCGGGCGCGAGCGACCTTCACGGCGTACCGCGCGGCCGTCAGCGAGCTGCAGGGCACGACGTTCTCCGGCTCGCTCCCCCGCGACCCCGGCTACCTGTCCTGGACGCTGGCCGCGCTGGCGCCGCTGCCGATGGCCGAGCGGCAGTCCCTGCTCGAGGCCGACTCCCCGCTCGAGCGGCTGGAGCTGGTGACCTCGCTGCTGCGCGAGGAGCTGCGGGCCATCAACGTCATCCCCTCGCTGCCGGCCACCGAGGTGGCCCGCACCGCCTGGTCCCCCAACTGACGGTCCCGGCGGGCGCGAGATGGCCAGGAAGAGGTCCGGCGGAGGGACGCCGGCCACCGTCGCGCTGGCTGCGGCGGGCGTCGAGTTCACGCTGCACGCCTACGAGCACGACCCCCGGGTCGCCTCGTTCGGACTCGAGGCGGCCGAGGCCCTCGGCGTCGACCCCGGCCGGGTGCTGAAGACCCTGATGGTCTCGCTCGACGGTGCCCTCACCGTCGGCATCGTGCCGGTCGACGGCCAGCTGGACCTCAAGGCGCTCGCCCGGGCCCTGGGCGGCAGCAAGGCCGTCATGGCCGACGTCGCGGTCGCCGAGCGCGCCACCGGGTACGTCGCCGGCGGCATCTCGCCGGTCGGCCAGAAGCGGACCCACCCGACCGTCCTCGACGTGTCGGCCCTCGCCTGGCCGACGGTCTTCGTCTCGGGTGGCAGGCGTGGGCTCGACGTGGAGCTGTCACCGGCCGACCTGGTGGCGGTCACCTCGGCGACCACTGGCCCGATCGGCCGGTGAACGAGCTCAGTCGGTCGTGAGCATGACCACCGAGTGCGACACGCCGTCCTCGATCCAGCCGGTGACGCCGAAGGCCGAGAGCGGCTCGATGTTCTCCGCGATGCTGGGGTCCTCGTCGCCCGCGAGCCGCGCCAGCCAGTTGTCGTCGGCGTCGAAGTCGACGAAGAGCAGGGCCGACGCCTCGTCGGCGTCCGCGACGACCTCGTCGAAGGCCTCGGAGTCCCCGAGCGAGCCGCCTTCGGCCAGGGTGGAGCGGTAGTCGGCGTTGGGGCTGATCGTCACCCGGTCGCCGTCGACCTCGGTCTCGAGCAGGTCGCCGTCCGGACCCATCTGGGCCTTGACCTTGTCGAGCGCGCCCTGGATGGCCTCGGGGTCGCCCTGGATGGTGACACCGACCGGCAGCTCACCCGGGCCGCCGTTGAAGAAGGACTCGAGGTCCAGGCCGGCACCCATGGAGACGGCGACACCGTCACCGACGAGCGCCTCGGCGTCCGCCGGCAGGTCGAGCCCGGATGCCTGGGACATCTCCGACATCATCTCGTCGGCCGTCATGTCCGTGCCGCCCAGGGTGGCGATGTTGTCGACCATCTCGGTGAACCAGCCGTCGGTGAACCCGACCCCGAAGGCGGCGACCGTGTCGTCGGGCAGCCCGGCGACCAGGTCGGAGGCGCTCTGGTCGAGCCCGGACAGCGCCATCATCGACTGACCCGGGTCCCCGGCCATCTCGAGCTCGAGGGCACCGTCGTCGAAGCGCAGGGTGGCCGCGGCGCCCTGGAAGTCGGCGAGCGACTGCTCCATCTCGGGCGTGAGGGTGTCCCCGGTGCCGGGGTCCATCCCCTCCATGCCTTCCATCCCGCCCATCGACCCGAGCGTGTCGCCGTAGATGCCCATCATGTCGGCGAGGTACGTGCCGGCGGCCGGCGCGACGTACGCGCTCATGATGCCGGGGTCCCCGGCCTCCTCGGTCCAGCGCTGGAAGTCGCCGTCGTCGGCCAGGCTGCCCTCAGCGGCGTCGTCGGTCACCGTGTCGGTGATCTCGACCGTCTCGCCGAGCACGGCCCAGTCGCCCTCGACGGTCCAGCCGGCGGTGGCGGAGTCGACCTCGTCGCCCCCGCAGGTCTCCTGCAGGGTGGCCAGGCCGTCCTCGGCCGCACCCGTGTCGGTGACCTGCACGACCAGGACCGGCGACGGCGTCTCGGCGCCGGTGTCGACGGCGGCGACCGCGGCCCGGCTGCCGAGCCAGGGCTCGACGTCGGCGGCGTAGTCGAGGCCCTCGCACTCACCTGAGGCAGTCAGCTCGGTGAAGAGCCGCTCGCGCAGGTCGTCGTCGGTGTCGAGGTCCATGGTGTCCGCGAACGCGGGGAACTTGCGCAGCGTGCGGATGGCCTCGATCTTCTGTGCGCCATTGGGGTCGAGGTCGACGCTGAGGTAGGCGATCGTCCCGGCCGGCAACGCCTGCGCCGGCTGGTCACCGGTGCTGAGGAAGCTCGACGCGGCCCAGGCCGCGCCCCCGCCGACCACCAGGACGCCGAGGATGCCCCCGAGGACGACCAGCCGCTTGCGCCGGTCGGCGGACTGGGCGGGCGGGCGGCCGGCGACGGGGCTGCCCGAGGACGACTCGAGGTACTCGGGACCCGAGGGGCCCTGCGGTGTGGTGGACATGTGGAACCCCCGTGGTGCGGCGTGATGACGACCGGCAGCCTACCCAGCAGCGGCGGGATCATTCCCACGTTCGCGGCGACCGCGCGTGGTGAACCAGACCAGCGCGAGACCCACGGCGGTCCCCATCGGGAATGCGGTGAACGCGCTGGACGTGAAGGAGTACGACGCCGCGTCCGGGTCGCTCATGGCGACCCGCAGGTCGCTGGGCAGCCGCGTCAGGTCGTCCTTCGCCGCGGCCAGCGGCCGCGGGTCCGGCGGGCCCAGGGTGTGGCCGACGGTGAACATCAGCCAGCCGGCGAGGACCGAGCCCACGAGGGCGGCCACCAGGGTGGTCACCTCGCCGGAGACGAGGACCCAGCCCAGGACCAGGGCCGTGAGCAGGCCCGCGGCCAGGGCGATCACGACGTACCAGCCGGTGCCGGAGAAGGCGTAGTCGGGACCGGCGGGCTCGAAGAGCCACTCGCCGCGGTAGACGATCCCCAGCGGAGGGGTCCAGACCCACTCCCACACGACTCCGGCGATGGCGCCCACCACCGCGAAGGTCGCGAGCACGACCGCGACCCGGGTGACGACAGCGCTCAGCCCGCCACGTCCCGTCCCGCTCAACCGGCCAGGCATCCGGGGCCCAGCAGCTGCTTGAGGTCGGCGAAAAGCGCCGGGCTCGGCGTCACCCGGTGGTGGTCACCGACCTTGAGCACGATCGTCCGGTCGCGCATCCGCACGTGGAGGATCACCTCGGTGACGCCCGGGTGCGTGGCCAGGACGTCCTTGAGGCTGTCGACCGTGCCGGGGTTGACCCGGGTGTGCGGCAGGTTGACCGCCACCGGCCCGCTCGGGCCGTCGGAGATGTCGGGGACCGACACCTCCTGGGCGCGCAGCTCGGGCTGGTCCTTGTCGCGGGAGAGCTGGCCCTTGACCCGCAGGATCGCGTCCTCGACCAGGTGGTTGGAGGCCAGCTGGTAGGCGCTCGGGAAGAGCAGCACCTCGATCGCCCCGTCGAGGTCCTCGAGGGTGATCGTCGCCCAGGCGTCGCCCTTCTTGGTGATCTTGCGCTGGACGCTGGTCACCAGCCCGCTGATCGTCAGCGTGCTGCCGTGGGCACGGTCCTCGTCCAGCATCAGCTGACCGATGGTGCAGTCCGTGCCGTTGGAGAGCACGTGCTCGAGGCCGAGCAGCGGGTGGTCGGAGACGTAGAGGCCGAGCATCTCGCGCTCGTGGCCCAGCAGCGTCATCTTGTCCCAGTCGTCGATGTCCGGGATCGGGATGCTGGTGCCGAAGCCGCCGTCGGCCTCGTCGAGCCCGCCGAAGAGCGAGTCCTGGCCGATGGCCTCGTTCTTCTTGATGTCGATGTACTGGTCGACCGCCGTCTCGTGGATGGTCACCAGCGCACGGCGCTTGTGCTTCATCTCGTCGAAGGCACCGGCCTTGATGAGCGACTCGACCACGCGCTTGTTGCACACGTGGGCCGGGACCTTCTCCATGAAGTCGTTGAAGTCGGCGTACCGGCCCTTGCCCTCGCGACCGCTGACGATTCCGTCGACGACGTTGGCACCGACGTTGCGGATGGCGGTGAGGCCGAAGCGGACGTCATGGCCGACCGGCGTGAAGTTGGCGTGCGACTCGTTGACGTCCGGCGGGAGCACCTGGATCTTCATCCGGCGGCACTCGTTGAGGTAGATCGCCGACTTGTCCTTGTCGTCCTTGGTGCTGGTCAGCAGGGCCGCCATGTACTCGGCCGGGTAGTTGGCCTTGAGGAAGGCGGTCCAGTAGGAGACCAGGCCGTACGCCGCGGAGTGCGCCTTGTTGAACGCGTAGTCGGAGAAGGGCAGCAGGATGTCCCACAGGGTCTGCACGGCCTTCATCGAGTAGCCGCGCTCGACCATGCCTCCGGAGAAGATCTCGAACTGCTTGTCGAGCTCCTCCTTCTTCTTCTTGCCCATCGCGCGACGGAGCAGGTCGGCCTGGCCGAGCGTGTAGCCGGCGAGCTTCTGCGCGATCGCCATGACCTGCTCCTGGTAGACGATCAGGCCGTAGGTCTCGCCCAGGATCTCCTCGAGCGCCTCGGCCAGCTCCGGGTGGATCGCCTCCACCGGCTCGCGCCCGGTCTTGCGTCGTGCGTACTTGTTGTGGGAGTCGGCGCCCATCGGGCCGGGGCGGTAGAGCGCACCCACCGCCGAGATGTCCTCGAACTTGTCGGGCCGCATCGAGCGCAGCAGGGCCCGCATCGGGCCGCCGTCGAGCTGGAAGACGCCGAGGGTGTCGCCGCGCTGGAGGAGGTTGTACGTCGCCGGGTCGTCGAGGGTGAGGTCCTCGAGCACGATCGTCTCGTCGCGGTTGACCTTGATGTTCTTGACCGCGTCGTCGAGGACGGTGAGGTTGCGGAGCCCCAGGAAGTCCATCTTGATGAGGCCGAGGGCCTCGCACGTCGGGTAGTCGAGCTGGGTGATCATCGCGCCGTCGGCGGGCCGCTTGAGCAGCGGGATCACGTCGATGAGCGGCTCGCTGGACATGATGACGCCGGCCGCGTGCACGCCCCACTGGCGCTTGAGCCCCTCGATGCCGATGGCGGTGTCGACGACGCGCTTGACGTCGTTGTCGTTCTCGTAGAGGCCGCGGAACTCGCCGCCCTCGCCGTAGCGCTTGTGGTTGGAGTCGAAGATGTCCTTGAGGGGGACGTCCTTGCCCATCACCGCGGCCGGCATCGCCTTGGTGATCCGGTCGCCCATGGCGAAGGGGTAGCCCAGGATGCGGCTGGAGTCCTTGACGGCCTGCTTGGCCTTGATGGTGCCGTAGGTGACGATGTAGGAGACCCGGTCGTCGCCGTACTTGTCGGTGACGTAGCGGATGACCTCACCGCGACGGCGCTCGTCGAAGTCGATGTCGAAGTCGGGCATCGAGACGCGGTCGGGGTTGAGGAAGCGCTCGAAGATCAGGCCGTGCTCGAGCGGGTCGAGGTCGGTGATCCGCATCGCGTAGGCGACCATCGAGCCGGCACCGGAGCCGCGGCCCGGGCCGACCCGGATGCCGTTGTCCTTGGCCCAGTTGATGAAGTCGGCCACCACGAGGAAGTAGCCCGGGAAGCCCATCTGGGTGATGACGCCGAGCTCGAACTCGGCCTGCTTGCGCACGTCGTCGGGCACCCCGGCCGGGTAGCGCACGGCGAGCCCGCGCTCGACCTCCTTGACCAGCCAGGAGTCCTCGTTCTCGCCGGGCGGGCAGGGGAAGCGCGGCATGTAGGTGCCGTTGCCCTCGGTGAACGTGACGTCGCACCGCTCGGCGATCCACAGCGTGTTGTCGCAGGCCTCGCGGAGGTCGTACTTGTCGACCCACAGCGAGCGCATCTCGGCGGGCGACTTGAGGTAGTAGCCGTCGCCGTTGAAGGCGAACCGCTGGCCCGGGCCGTCCCCGGCCGGGATGTCCATCGTCGAGCCGGAGTTGATGCAGAGCAGGTGCTCCTGGCTCTTGGCGTCGTGCTGGTGGACGTAGTGCGAGTCGTTGGTCGCCAGCAGCGGGATCCGCAGGTCCTTCGCGAGGCGCAGCAGGCCGTCGCGGACCCGGCGCTCGATGTCGAGCCCGTGGTCCATCAGCTCGAGGAAGTAGTTGTCGCGGCCCAGGATCTCCTGGTAGTCCGCGGCGGTCTGACGGGCCGCGTCGTAGTTGTTGTGCCGCAGGTGGACCTGCACCTCGCCCGAGGGGCAGCCGGTGGTGCCGATGATGCCGGCGCTGTGCTGGGACAGCAGCTCGCGATCGGCGCGCGGGTGCTGGAAGAAGCCGTCGCGCCACGCCCCGGTGGAGAGGCGGAAGAGGTTGTGCATGCCCTCGGTCGACTCCGAGAGGAGCGTCATGTGGGTGTAGGCGCCGCGACTGGAGACGTCGTCGGGCCCGCCCTTGTAGAAGTTGACGCGCTTGCGCTCGAAGCGGCTGATGTTGGGCGTGAAGTAGGCCTCCATGCCGATGATCGGCTTGACCCCGGCGGCGGTGGCCTTCTTGTAGAACTCGTAGGCGCCGAACACGTTGCCGTGGTCGGTCATCGCGACGGCCGGCATGCCCAGCTCGGCCGTGTGGTTGGCCAGGTCGCCGAGGCGCGCCGCGCCGTCGAGCATCGAGTACTCGGTGTGGACGTGCAGGTGCACGAAGTTGTCGTTGGAGCCGGCCGACATCGGGGTCTTCCACACCTTCTTCGGGTCGCTTCGAGGGGTCGCAGGAACGGTCGCGACTGACGGCCCGGCAAGCATCACCGGGGTGACGCGGGATCATCGCGGAGGGGAAGAGCAGTCAGCCTACGTCAGTGTGACAGGGGGTTCCGACATCGCTTCCGGCGTGCCGTCCGCGCCCCCGGGCCACCGAGTCGTACGCCACTCCAGGGCGTGCCCGTGACCGTGCGCCGCGGCCACGGGGACCCCGTCGAGGGCCAGCACGAACCGGCCCGGCCCGACCTCGAGGTCCGCCGTCACCCGGGGCAGCACGTGTGGTGCCTCGTTGCTGATCCAGTGGCAGGCGCCGTCGGCCACGAGGGCGGTCATGAGGTCGTGGAAGCGGTCCCGGTCACCCTCCTCGAGGTAGGCGATGACGGCGCTGTGGAGGACCACGGGGGTCCCGTGGCGTGCGGCCTCGTCGAGCAGCGCGGGCAGCCGGTCCAGCAGGTCGCCCCGGACGACGTACGGCGGCTCGCGGCGGGCCACGGCCACCGCCTGGCGCAGGCGGGCGCGACGCTCGTCCTGCTCGGGCCAGACCAGGGTGGTCAGCCACGCCATCGCGTCCTCGTCGGTGACGTCCAGCGGGTTGAGGTCGACCCCGCCGCGCCAGGCGACCTCGGGGTGCCGGTCGGGCACGGGCACCGGGCCGGTGGCCGTCGCGGTGAGCGTCGGTCCCCCGCTGCCGGTGAGCCGCCCGGCGCCGAGCCAGTCGTAGTCGTAGCGGTCGGGGAAGAGGCACAGGCCGGCACTGGCTCCCACCTCGACGAGCGCCAGCGGGCCGTCGATGGTGCCGAGGACCGGGGTGAGGGTCGCCAGTCGGCCCACCTCGTTGGTCTGGGTGGCCCGGACCCTGATCGTGGCCTTGACCGCCTCCTCGCGCTCGAGCAGCACGGCCCGGAACGCGGCGTACTCCCCCGGTGCCGGCGCCCCGTGCCAGCGGGCGGCGGCGAAGACCAGGTTGGGCTGCTGCTTGATGCGCGGGAGGTCGGCGAGCCAGGCGTGGGCCTCGGCGTCCTCGGCGACGCCGAGCGCCCAGGCCTCGAAGGTCGCGCTGTCGCCGCGCGCGAACGTCGCGAAGTCGCGGTAGCGGTCGGCGATCTCCCCACTCATCAGCATGGCGCCACGCTAGCGACCGGGCCGGGCTCCTCGACGATCGCGGCCCGGCCGGCCCGGCTCCCGGCCCGGCTCACCGGTCCCGCAACAGCTCCTCGAGCAGCCGCCGCGCGACGTCGTACCCCTCGGGCCACTCCGAGGCACGAGGTCCGGCCACGTTGAGCACGCACGGCTCGACCAGGGTCTCCAGCCAGGCCGCGACGGCCCCCACGGGACCGGTCGTCACCAGGCAGGGCCGTCCGAGACGGGCCGCCTCGTCCACCGTGAGCAGGGTGCCGCCGGCGACCAGCTCGGGCGGCGAGACGACGAGCGTCGCGGTGCTGTCACGGACGTTGAGCCTCGTCCGCTGGGCGGGGTCACGGGACGAGGCCGCCCGCAGGTGGGGGTACGACGTCAGCAACCCGGGCGGGGCGTCCACGTCCTCGGCCCCACCACCCGCCGGGCACCAGCCCGAGTACGGCAGACCGACCGCGATCGCGACGTCCAGGGCGGCACGATCCACCCCGGACTGGCCACCCGAGACGACCGAGAGGGTGCCGACCACATCGCCTCCCCGCAACCACGCTCGGCAGGACCCATCCTGGGTGTGCTGCTCCGTGCGTCTCGTCGAACGTCGTGTGGGCTCACCTGCCGCACGCGACAGAACCGTTCCGCAGCACAGCTCCCGTCGAGCTCCGGAACTGCCAGGTCAGCCCTGGCTGGGCCGTGGGACCTGCGGTGGAGACCCAGACCGCACCCGGCGTCTTGTACAGCCGCCATGCGACGCGCTTCTCGTTCGTCGTCGATTCGACCCATCGAGCCGCGCCTGCTCCGGAGATCAGCTCGACCATGTGCGAGTCGGGGCGACCGGTCTGGAGCGCTGCGTTCATCGGCTTGATCTCCTCCATGTCTCGCGTGTCGGCATTGAGAACGAGATCGCCGCCGGTGGATGCGAGCAGCTGCCAAGCAGCGGCCATGGTGTCCCCAGATCGGTCTGGATCCTTGCTCACCACCGGGCGGTGCCACAGGGCGACCACGCACGGCTCGGTGTTCACCGCCAGCTGCTGCTGGAGCCAGCGCGCCTGCGCTCCCGTGGCCAGGCACCCTCCGTTGGCCTTGCACTCGCTGGTGAGGTCGTAGATGCGGATGCCGTCGAGCGTGGTCGTCGACCACAGGGGTCGCTGGTGCCAGTAGTCCTGGAACTCAACGAGGTAGTCGCGCTGGTGGTTGCCGGCGGTGGGGAGTGTGTACGACGCCATCCGGCCCCACTCCGCCCCGACGCCGAGCGGGTCGTCGAACGACGCAAGCCCGTAGTGATCCAGCGTGGTCGCCCAGGTACCGAACTCGTGCACCTCGCCCAGGGAGGCGAACACCGCCGGCTCGGTGGACTCGATGTACTGCTCCAGCTGCAGCTCAGCCGGCTTCTGAGCGCCGAGGTTGCCGACAGCTGCCAGGACCCCGCCCGGCTGAGGGTGGTAGAGCTGCTGCCAGTCGCCGGGGCTTCGCGGCACCGACGTGGCGTTGCCGTTCCGCAGCGTCACCGGCATCGAGACGTACGCGCCGAAGGTGCTCCCCAGGTGCAGGCGGGCGGACAGCGTGTGCGTGCCGTCGAGCTCCTTCGCAGTGGGCCACAGGAACTCGTACGGACGCTGGTACTCGAAGTTGAGGTATGCGCCGTCGAGATAGAACTCGAGAGTGCCGCTTCCTGTCCCGGACCTGGTGGCCGATACGACGACCGTCCCCGACAGGCTGGCTCCCGGAACCGTCAGGCAGATCGTCGCGCCGGCCGATTCGCCGCAGTTCTGCACGCTTGCGTCTGCAACGGCTGGGAGGTACGTCAAGGCCGGCACGAGCGCCCCCACTGCCAGCAGGAGCCACCCACGCATCCGCCGTCGGTGTGCCCGCCCGGCAGCGCGTTGACGTGCGGAACCAGAGTCGGACATTGCGACCTCCCGGACGACGCAGGGGCTGGACCACCTGACACTTCGCTCTCGGCCCGAGTGAAGTCAAGACGCAAGCCACCAGATACCCGATATCGGACGAGCTCCACACACGCTCATCGGCACGCGCGACACCGGCGGGGTCACAGGCACGTCCTCGCCGCTACCGCCCCGCTCACGTCGCGTCGCGTCGCAACCCGATCAACCCGTCGTGCCCCGGCCGTCGGTGGACGACCTCCACGGTGTCGGAACCGACCGCCCGTCGATCCGCGCGGCGAGCACTGCCGCCGCCTCGTTCACCGACAACCCCTCCATGTCGAGCGTCGTGACGTCCGGCCGGGTGGCGTACCCGTCGCGCAACCGCTGCGCCCAGCCGAGCACGACGGTGCGACGCGCGTCGAGGTGCACCGAGACCATGGCCAGGGCCAGCGGCCGCACGACGCTGCCGGTCCCCAAGAAGTCACCCTCCCAGCCACCGATGAGGCTCCGCAGGACGTCGATGTCGAGGTTCAACCAACCGGGACGGGACGCCACCAGTGCCTGCGCCAGGGTGGACTTGCCGACCCCCGGTGCACCGTTGAGGTGGATCAGCCGGGCGGTCACGACCCGTGACGGGCCGCGTCGAGGGACTCGGAGATGACGGCGTGCATGATCCGCGCGACCCGGGCCTCACCCAGCTCCGGGGCGAGCTCGGCGACCCGCTCGACGATGTCGCGCTCACGGGCATCGTCGCGGGCGGGGTCGGCCACCGCCGAGATGTCCCGCTTGTGCTCCTGCACCACCCGGGTGAGCGCGACCCGACGGGCCAGGGCGTCGCCGAGGAGCAGGTCGACCTCGTCGATCATCGCGCGGTAGAAGCCGAGCGGGTCCGATCCGGGCCACACCATCCGCACGTCCGGCAGGTGCTCCTCGTTGGCCGAGCCGTCCGTGCGTTCCAGCTCGACGAGCCCGTGCCGGGCGTAGAAGGCCCGCGCCGGGACGTTGGACTCGAAGACCCACAGCCCGAAGCCGCCGGACCGCTGCGCCTTCGCGACGTCGAGCAGCGCGGAGCCGACGCCCGAGCGCTGGGCGTCGGGAGCGACGTACAACGACTCGAGCCAGGTGGGCGTCAGCGTCGCGTACCCGAGGAGGGCACCGTCGGCCTCGGCCAGCCACACCTCGAGCGAGGACAGGTCCCACGAGCCGACCCAGCGGCGTACGTCGTCGTCGGGGTGCACGCCCGGAGGCATGTGGGGCGCGGCGGCACGACGGGCCACGAGGTGGAGCTCGGCGACGGCGGGCAGGTCGTCCGGCCCGGCCAGGCGGAGCCTCACCTCAGTGGGCATCACGGATGACCTCGAGCGCGTGGGCCAGGTCATCGGGGTACGTCGACTCGTACTCGACGTACGCGCCCGTGTCCGGGTGCTCGAAACCCAGCTTGACCGCGTGCAGCCACTGCCGCTCCAGCCCGACCCGCTTGGCCAGCGAGGGGTCGGCACCGTAGGTGAGGTCGCCGACGCACGGGTGCTTGAGTGCGGACATGTGCACGCGGATCTGGTGGGTGCGCCCGGTCTCGAGGTGCACCTCGAGCAGCGAGGCGAAGCGGTGCGCCTCCAGCGTCTCGTAGTGCGTCACCGAGGCACGGCCGTCGGCCATCACCGCGAACTTGTAGTCGTGCCTGGGGTGTCGGCCGATGGGCGCGTCGACGGTGCCCTGCCACGGGTCGGGGTGCCCCTGCACCAGTGCGTGGTAGGTCTTGTCGACGGTGCGGTGGCGGAAGGCGTTCTTGAGCACCGAGTAGGCGTGCTCGGACTTGGTGATCACCATGACGCCGGACGTGCCGACGTCGAGACGCTGGACGATGCCTTGGCGCTCGCTGGCGCCGCTCGTGGAGATGCGGAACCCCGCTCCGGCCAGGTGCCCGACGACGGTCTGGCCCGACCATCCCGGCGAGGGATGGACCGCGACGCCGACCGGCTTGTCGATCACCACGATGGACTCGTCGTCGTGGATGATCTTGATGCCCTCGACGAGCTCGGGAACCACCTCGAGCGGGTCCGCCTCGGCGGGGATCGACACCTCGAGCATCGAGCCGGCGTGCAGGCGGTCGCTCTTGCCCACGTCGCCACCGTCGACACGGACGTGGCCCTCGGCGATCAGGTCGGCGGCGCGGGTCCGCGAGAAGCCGAACATCCGGGCCATGGCTGCGTCGACGCGCTCGCCGGCGAGGCCCTCGGGCACGTAGACGGTGCGCTGGTCGACGTACGCGCTCACGACTCGTCCTCGGACGTCTCGGCCTTCTCGGTCTTCTGGGTCTTCTGGGCCCGCTGGCCCGAGAGCATCACGCCCCGGAACGACTGGACGATGATCACCCCGGCCGCGATGTTGATGCACATGTCGGCGACGTTGAAGACGGGCCAGCTGGGCAGCATCAGGAAGTCGACGACGTGGCCGCGCATGAACCCGGGCTCGCGCACGATGCGGTCGGTCAGGTTGCCGGCGACACCGCCGAGCAGCATCCCGAGGCCGATGGCCCACAGCGGGCTTCCGAGCCGGCGGCTGAGCCACAGGACCACCAGCACGGCGACCAGCGCCAGGCAGCTGAACACGACGGTGAACTCGGTGCCGGTGCTGAACGCGGCTCCCGGGTTGTGCGTGAGGTGCAGGACCAGCCAGTCACCGACGACGGGGATGTCGCCGTCCTCGAGGTGCGCCAGGGCCCACTGCTTGGTGCCCAGGTCCAGGGCGTACGCCGCAGCGGCCACGAGGGCGAACAGCCCCCAGGTCCTGCGGGGTCGCGTGGGTGCGTCGTCGGTACCCGGGTCGCTGGAGCTCAGCGACGCTCCTCGCGCTGCTTGCATGTCATGCACAGTGTGGCACGGGGGAAAGCCATGAGACGCATCTTGCCGATCGGCTCCCCGCAGGACTCGCAGATGCCGTAGCTGCCGTCGTGGATGCGCCCGAGCGCCCGGTCGATCTGGGCCAGCATGTCGCGCTCGATGTTGAGCACGGTCAGCTCGTGGTCGCGCTCGAAGCTGGTCGCTCCCATGTCGGCCTGGTCGTGGCCGGCGCCGTCACCGGCGTCGCGCATCAGGCCGGCCAGGTCGTGCTCGGCCTCGTCGAGGACGTGCACGAGCTTGTCGCGCTGGGTGTGCAGGTCCGCGACGACCTCGTCGAGCTCCGCCTTGGTCCAGCCGCCCTCCCCCTCCTTCACCACGAGCGAGGACATGGGCGCCTTCTTGGTGGTCACGGTGGCGTCGGTCTTCTTCACGGCAGCCTTCTTCGTCACGGTCTTCTTGGTGGCAGAGGTCTTCTTGGTCGGCGTCGCGGCGGCCGGAGCCGCCGTGGCCGCGGGGGTCTTCTTCGCGGGCACCTTGGTGGCAACCGTCTTCTTGGCCGGGGCCTTCTTGGCAGCCGTCTTGCTGGCCGGGGCCTTCTTGGCAGCCGTCTTCTTGGCAACCGTCTTCTTGGCAACCGTCTTGATGGCCGGGGCCTTCTTGGCCGGGGCCTTCTTGGCAGCCGTCTTCGTGGCAGCCGTTTTCTTGGCCGGAGCCTTCTTCACGGCCGCATTCGTGGCGGGCGCCTCGGTCCCGGGGGCCGAGCCGTCCGCGGTCGATGCCGAGCGTCGGGGACGCCGACCGACCACCTTCTTGGCCGCGGCCGCAGCACTGCCGGCGAGGGACTTGCGAGTGCTGGCCATGAGCGGATCTCCTGGGGGGCCGAGGTGTGGTGGTCTCCGCCACACGGTGGCAGGGAGGGTACCCCTGCCCGAGGGCCCGTCCAAGCGGCTCGCCCACAGGGGTGGAGAACGGCCGGCCCCCGGGGGGACCGGCCGTTCTCGATGCCGTACGACGGGCCGTGCGGCCCGGTGGGTCAGTTGTTCTCGTCCTCGCCCAGGATCGAGCGCAGGCGCTTGGGCGCGGGAGCACCGTCGGCCGGCATGTCGGCCACGGAGCCGGAGCCCTGCAGGGCCTCGAGCTGCTGGGTGAAGTAGCTCTTGAGGCGAGAGCGGTACTCGCGCTCGAACGAGCGGAGGGTGTCCACCTCGCTGCTGAGCTTGTCGCGCTCCTTCTCGAGGTCACCGAACATCTGCTGGCGACGCTCGGCGGTCTCGGAGTCGAGCATCTGCGAGCGCTGACGGGCGTCCGCCTCGAGGCGGTCGGCCTTGGTCTTGGACTCCCCCTCCAGGCGCTCGGCCTTGGTGCGGGCGGCACCGACGATCTTGTCGGCCTCGTTCTTGGCCTCGTCGACGAGCTCGTCGGCGTTGCGCGTGGCCAGCTCGAGCAGGCGAGCCGCGGCGTTGGAGGCCTGCGGGACCGTCTCGACGCGGATCGTCTCCGCGCTGGGAGCCGGCGTGGCGGCAGGCGCAGCCACGGGCGCGGGGGCCGGCTTCTCCTCCGCCTTGACCGGCTCGGGCTCGGGCGTGCGGGCCGGGGCCGGCGCGCTGCCGGTCTGGGCCGCGGAGAGCTTCGACCGCAGGTCGTCGTTCTCCTTGGTGAGCCTGGCGAGCTCCGCCTCCACCTCGTCGAGGAACTGGTCGACCTCGCCCATGTCGTACCCCTCGCGGAGGCGCACGGGCGTAAAGCGCTTGTTGCTCACGTCCTCAGGCGTCAGCGGCATGACGTCACCCAAACTTTCACGTTGATGGCAAACCGGGCTGTTCCCGGACACACTAGCGCCACGGCGTGGCGCAGTGTCAGTGACCCATGGGGCTGCTGGGTCCGGTCACTCTCGAGCGTATCCCTACGAGAAGGCCTTGCCGATGACGACGAGGAGCAGGTAGGCGCCGAGCATGACCAGCAGGAAGCTCAGGTCGAGCATGACCGAGCCCAGGCGCAGCGGAGGAATGACCTTCCGCAGGGCCTTGATGGGCGGATCGGTGATCGTGTAGACGACCTCGAGCAGCACCAGGAGGACGCCCGAGGGCGACCAGCGGCGTGCGAACACCTGGACCCAGTCCACGACGAAGCGGACCCACAGGAGGGCGATGAAGCCCCAGACGAGTCCGTAGAGGATCTCGCCGAGAATATTCACGTCTGATGCTCAGCTCTGGTTGAAGAAGCCGTTCTCCGCGATCCGCTCCTTGTCCTCGGTCGAGACCGAGACGTTGGGCGGGGAGAGCAGGAAGACCTTGTTGGTCACGCGCTCGATGCTGCCACGCGTGGCAAAGATCAGACCGGCCGCGAAGTCGACGAGGCGCTTGGCGTCGTTGTCGTCCATCTCGGAGAGATTCATGATCACGGGCGTGCCGTCGCGGTAGTTCTCGCCGACGAGGCGGGCCTCGTTGTAGTTGCGCGGGTGCAAGGTGGTGATGCGGCTCAACTCGGCGACCACTCCAGGAGAGACCGAGGCCGGACGGCGGCGCTCGGCGATGTCGGACACAGGTGCGGGACGGCGGTCCCGGGGCTCTCGAGCAGGCTGCTCGGCGACCACGTCGTGCTTGGTGGTCTCGTCGTCGAACTCGTCGTACTGGCCAGTGTCCTCGAGCAGGCCGAGGTACTCGCCGATCTTGCGCATGGCGCCGCTCATGAGACAGATCCTCCGGTAGACCGGGCGCCCGGGAACGGGCGCCATGTGACTGATGTGGACATTACTTGACCTCGGGCCTCGGACCGAGGACCGCGGACCCGACACGCACGTGTGTCGCGCCGTGGGCGATCGCGTGCTCGAGATCGCCGCTCATCCCGGCCGACAGGATCGTCGCCCCGGGGTGGCTGGAGAGCAGGTCGCGGTGGATGCCGGCGAGCCGGGCGAAGGCCGTCGCCGGGTCCTCGCCCAGCGGTGCGACGGCCATCAGGCCGCCCAGCCGCAGGTGCTCGGCACCGGTCACCGCATCGGCCAGCTCGGCGAGGGTGGCCGGGTCCGCGCCGGCCCGGTGGTCGGACCCCGCGGGGTCCAGGCTCACCTGGAGCAGCACGTCGACCGTGCGCTCCCCCGCTCCCCGGTCGAGCGGCGCCACCAGCTTGCGCCGGTCGACGGACTCGACCACGTCGGCGTAGGACGCGACCGCGGACGCCTTGTTGCTCTGCAGGGCACCGATGAAGTGCCAGCGCAGACCCAGGTCGGCGCACTCGGCGGCCTTGTCGGACGCCTCCTGGTGGCGGTTCTCCCCGACGTCGGTGATCCCGAGGTCGGCGAGGACCCGTACGTCGGAGGCCGGGAAGAACTTGGTCACCACCACCAGCGACACGTCGTCGGGCGCCCGGTCGGCCGCCCGGCACGCGTCGGCGATGCGGCGGCGTACGACGGCGAGGTTGGCCGCGAGGTCGTCGGCGCGGGTCACGAGAGCCACACCAGGCCCGCGAAGCGGCCGGCGGCCGCACCGTCCCGGCGGTAGGAGTGGAGCCCGCGCTCCTCGAGCGTGCACCCGGCCACGTCCACGACCTCGACGCCCTCACGGGCCAGCTGGGCCCGCACCCCCGCACCGATGTCGAGCGCGGGCGTGCCCCACGACGTCTCGGAGTACGCGTCCGGCACGACGGCACTGACCTCGGCGCGCATCTGCTCGGGCACCTCGTAGCACCGGCCACACACGTGCGGGCCGACCCACGCGACGATCTCGGTGGCCCCCTGGGCGCGCATCACCTCGACGGTGCGGGTGGCGATGTCGAGCACGAGCCCGGGCCGGCCGGAGTGGACGGCGCCGACGACCCCGGCCTCCGCGTCGGCGAGCACCAGGGGGACGCAGTCGGCGACCCGGACCATGAGGCCGAGGCCACGCGTCGTGGTGACCAGGGCGTCGCCGTCGGGTGCCCGGCCGAGCGGCATCGGGGAGTCGACCACCAGCACCTCGTCACCGTGCACCTGCGAGAGGCGTGCGAGGGGGACACCGATGGTGCCCTCGACGCGGGCCAGCAGGTCGGGGAAGTCCTCCCGGAGCCCCTGGAGGTCGAGGGAGGAATCAGTGAAGGCGACGTCCACCCGGAGCCGGGAGACGTCGCCCTCACGGACGTCGCGAAAAGCGAACATGTACTACTTCAGGAAGTCCGGGACGTCGAGGTCGTCGTCGTCGAACTGCACGGGACGGCTCGGGCGGCTGGGCTCCTGACGCGCGGGAGCCGACGGCGGGGTCGACTGCTGCGCGGGCCGGGCGGACTGCTGGGCCGGCTGCGCCTCCGGGCGCGAGGGCTCGAAGGTCGTCGAGGCCGGCGCCGCGGGCCGCTGCGAGGCGACCTGCTGGGCCGCCGCGCGGGTCTCGGCCTGGGACTGCACCGGGGCCTGCGGGCGCAGCACGTTGCCCTCGGCGCGACGCTTGGGCATGCCGCCGTCGAAGCCGGCCGCAATCACGGTCACCCGCACCTCGTCGCCCAGCGCGTCGTCGATGGTCGCGCCGAAGATGATGTTGGCCTCGGCGTGCGCCGACTGCGACACCAGCGCCGCGGCCTCGTTGATCTCGAAGAGGCCCAGGTCGGATCCGCCGGCGATCGAGAGCAGCACGCCGTGCGCGCCCTCGATGCTCGCCTCGAGCAGGGGCGACGAGACGGCCATCTCCGCGGCCTGGACCGCACGGTCGTCGCCGCGGGCCGAGCCGATGCCCATCAGGGCCGATCCGGCGTTGGCCATGACGGACTTGACGTCGGCGAAGTCGAGGTTGATCAGGCCGGGGGTGGTGATCAGGTCGGTGATGCCCGAGACACCCTGCAGCAGCACCTGGTCGGCCTGCTTGAAGGCGTCGAGGATCGACACGCTGCGGTCGGTGATCGACAGCAACCGGTCGTTGGGGATCACGATGAGGGTGTCGACCTCCTCGCGGAGCTGGCTGATGCCCTCCTCCGCGGAGTTGGCGCGACGACGGCCCTCGAAGGCGAAGGGACGGGTGACGACGCCGATGGTCAGCGCGCCGAGCGAGCGCGCGATGCGCGCCACGACGGGAGCGCCACCGGTGCCGGTGCCGCCGCCCTCGCCGGCCGTCACGAACACCATGTCGGCGCCCTTGATGACCTCTTCGATGTCGTCGGCGTGGTCCTCGGCCGCCTTGGCACCCACGTCGGGGTTGGCGCCGGCACCGAGGCCGCGGGTGAGCTCGCGGCCGATGTCGAGCTTGACGTCGGCGTCACTCATCAGGAGGGCCTGGGCGTCGGTGTTGATCGCGATGAACTCGACACCCTTGAGGCCGACCTCGATCATGCGGTTGACGGCGTTGACGCCGCCTCCACCGATACCCACGACCTTGATGATCGCCAGGTAGTTCTGTGCTGCTGCCACGGCTGCAGGCCTCTCTCGGGTCTGGTCCGGCCGGGTGCCGGATCGCGGTCTGGGATGTCGCGTTGGATGTGTCGTGCAGATGTGTCGTGCGGGGGGCGCGTGGCTGGCATCCCATCCCTCAGGAGCCGGAACTCTAACCGTGAACCTGAGGGTTATAGTTATGTCAACCTCGCGTTGCAGAGGACATTAGGCACGACACGACGGTGGATGTGGCCGACACGCCCCGTGTCGCATCTTTTTTCGTGCGCTTTCCTCCCCGGGAGCGGTGAGCCAGCTCCCCGGGAGCGGTGAGCCAGCCACCTTCCACCCCCTTCGGAGTGTGGCCCCGTCACCGCCGGCCGGGGTGTCGCGACGGACACGCCGGCGAGRGGTTGCACAGCCACCGTCGTCGGCGCGCACAGGTGGCTCACTCACCGCTCGCCCGGCAAAAGTCGACAGCCGACGACCGAGCGGCCGCGCTGCCGAGACCGGGCCGGGTCAGCTCGGTCGGGTGATCGGGCTCTCCGGCACGCTCACGTCGTAGACCTGTGCCTGCTGGGCGGCGAGCAGCTCGGGCAGCACCCGCGCCTTGAGCTCGGACTGCTCGGCACTCCCCCACAGCACCTGACGGCCGTCGCGCAGCACCAGGGTGATCTGGTCGATCGTCTGCACCTCGACGTGGTCGACGCGTGCCGCCAGGTCACCGGGGAGCACCGCGACGACGCCGGCGGCCTCGGCCAGGGCGTCCGAGCCGGTGGAGGTGGTCGGACGCACCCGCGGGAGGCCCTTGGGGGCGGTCTTGAACTCGCGGAAGACGATGCCCTCGGCGTCCAGCCCCCGCAGCCGCCCGCCGAGCTCGACCACGGCGATCGCGGTCCGCTCGGTGACGTCGATGCGGACCCCGTCGGGCCACGACCGGGTGACGTCGACGTCCGCGACCTCGGCCAGGGCCGCGACCCGCCGCGAGATCGCCTCGAGGTCGACGAGGGCCAGCTGCTCGCCCATCGGCACCTCGGCCACCGCACGGACCCGGTCCGGCCCCAGCAGCCGGTTGCCCTCGACCTCGACCTTGTCGACCGACAGGACGGCGGAGAAGAAGACCAGCCAGATGGTCGTGACGACGAGGGCGACGAGCACGAACGCCGCGGCGAGGACCCGCCAGTGCATCCAGCGGCGGGCCCGCTGCCGCCGCGCGAAGCGCTGGCGGTCGCGCTGCTCGCGACGCTCCTCGTCGGTGGGACGGGTCCCGGTCGCGCTAGCCATGCGTACGCCGCAGCAGCTCGAGGACCCGGGGGCCGAGCGCGGTGATGCTGCCCGCGCCCAGGGTGAGCACCAGGTCGCCGGGACGAGCCCGGGCGGCCAGCGCCGCGGGGACGGCGTCGAAGTCGGGCTCGAAGAGCACGTGCTGGGCATCGAGGGGTACGGCGTCCGCGACCAGCGCCCCGGTGACCGCCGGGTCGGCGTCCTCGCGGGCCAGGTAGACGTCGAGGACGACGACCTCGTCGGCGGCGCCGAGGGCGACCCCCATCTGCTCGCCGAAGATCCGGGTGCGGGAGACCAGGTGCGGCTGGAAGGCCACCACCAGCCGGCCGTCGCCCACGACCGCCCGGGCGGCCTGGAGATCACCGGCGATCTCGACGTGGTGGTGGGCGTAGGAGTCGTAGACGCGCACGCCGGCCTCCTCACCCTTGAGCTCCATCCGACGGCCGGTACCCGTGAAGCCGGCGAGGCCCTCGAGCAGGCCCGACACGTCGTGGCCGAGGCGCAGGCCGACGGCGAGCGCGGCCAGCGCGTCGAGCAGGTAGTGCCGGCCGGGGATCCGGAGCACCAGGTCGCCCACGACCTCACCGTCGCGCAGCACCCGGCCCCGTGACGTGGTGCCCTCGAAGGTGACGTCGACCAGGCGCAGGTCGCTGGACTCGTCCTCGCCCACGGTGACCACCTCGAGCCCCTGGGCGCGCGCGTGGGTCGCCAGGGCGGCGGCGCCGGGGTCGTCGCCGACCACGACGAGGAAGCCGTCGCGGTCGATCGTGCTCGCGAACTCCTCGAACGCCGCGTGGTAGGCCTCTTCGGTGCCCCAGTTGTCGAGGTGGTCCGCCTCCACGTTGGTCACGATGGCCGCGTGGGGCCGGTAGACCAGGAACGCACCGTCGCTCTCGTCGGCCTCGGCCACGAAGAGGTCGTCGCGGCCGGCGTCGGCGTTGCGGCCGGTCGCGCTCAGCACACCGCCGACGGCGTACGTCGGATCGGCGCCTGCCGCGACCAGGGCGCTGGTGAGCAGGCCGGTGGTCGTCGTCTTGCCGTGGGTGCCGGCCACGGCCAGCACCCGGTGGCCGGCCAWCACCGCGGCGAGGCCGGCCGAGCGCGGCAGCACGCGCAGGCCGCGACGTCGGGCCTCGAGCACCTCCGGGTTGTCCTCTCGGGCGGCCGTGGTCACCACGACGGTGTCGGCGTCGGCGACGTGCTCGGCCGCGTAGCCCAGGTGGCAGGTGACGCCGACCTCGCGCAACGACGGGAGGAACGGGGTGTCCTGGTCGTCGCTGCCGCTGACCGGCACGCCCTGGAGGGCCATGATCCGGGCGATCGCCGAGAGGCCGGCGCCGCCGATGCCGGTGAAGTGCACCCTCCCCAACCGGTCGGCGGGGAGCAGCACCTCGGGGACGGGCACCCTCACCGGGCGACCTCGAGGATGATCCTGGCCAGGGCCTCGTCGGCGTCGCGCGGCACGAGTGCGGACGCGGCGGCACCCATGCGCGCCAGACGGTCGGCGTCGCCGAGCAGCGTCGGGATCGTGGCGCGGACCCACTCGGGGGTGAGCGCGTCGTTGCCCACCATGAGCGCTCCCCCGGCGTCGACCACCGTGCGGGCGTTGAGGGCCTGCTCGCCGTTGCCGATGGGGAGCGGGACGAACACGGCCGGCAGCCCGACCGCCGCGGCCTCAGTGAGGCTGGAGGCGCCGGAGCGGCAGACCACCAGGTCGGCGGCGGCGTACGCCAGGTCCATCCGGTCGACGAAGGTGAGCACCTTGTAGGGCACGCCGGTCGGCACGGGGTCGGCCTCGCCCTTCGGTCCGACGACGTGCAGGACCTGCACCCCGGCCTCGGCGAGGGCCTCGGCGGCGGCGGAGACGGACTGGTTGAGCTGCCGGGCCCCCTGCGAGCCGCCGGTCACCAGGAGGGTGGGGCGATCGGGGTCGAGACCGAAGAAGCGTCGGGCCCCGTCGCGCGCCGCGGCGCGGTCGAGGGTGGAGATCATCCGGCGGATGGGCAGGCCGACGTACTCGGCCTTGGGCAGCGGCGTCCCGTGGAAGCTGACCGCGACCCGTTCCGCGACCCGCGCCCCGACCTTGTTGGCCAGGCCCGGCAGCGCGTTCTGCTCGTGGACGACCACGGGCAGGTGTCGTCGAYGCGCCGCCAGGTAGGCCGGCACCGAGACGTAGCCGCCGTAGCCCACGACGACGTCGGGCCGGACCGTGTCGAAGACCTCGAGCGTGCGGCGTACGGCGGCGCGCAGGCGCAGCGGCACCCGGAGCAGCTCACCGGACGGCTTGCGCGGCAGCGGCACCGGCGGCACCAGGTGCAGCGGGTAGCCGGCCTTCGGGACCACGGTGTTCTCCAGGCCCCGGGGTGTGCCCAGGCAGTGCACCTCCACCGTCGGGTCGAGYCGCCGCAGGGCGTCGGCGGTGGCGATCAGGGGCGAGGTGTGGCCGGCGGTGCCACCGCCGGCGAGGAGTACGCGCATCAGGACCAAACCTATCCTCGGTGCCGGGTCAGCGCGTGGCCGGAGCCGACAGGCCCGCCGAGCGGTTGCGCCGACGCGCCGCCAGCGCCGCGGCAGCCTCCGGCTCCCGTCGCGCGAAGCCCACGAGCAGGCCCAGGGCGACCAGCGACGGCAGCAGCGCGGAGCCGCCGTACGAGACCAGCGGGAGCGGGATGCCGATGACCGGCATCACGGCCAGCACCATGCCGACGTTGATGATCATCTGGCCGAGCAGCCACACCACGATGCCGAAGGACATGTAGCGCACGAACGGCTCGGCGGTGCGCGAGGCGATCCGGATCGCCGCGAAGGCGATGGTGAAGAAGAGGCCGATCACCAGCAGCGTGCCGACCAGGCCCAGCTCCTCGCCGAGCACGGCGAAGATGAAGTCGTTGTGCGCCTCGGGCAGGCCGCCCCACTTCTGCGTGGACGCCCCGATGCCCTGGCCGAACCAGCCGCCCGTGGACAGCGCGTAGAGGCCGTGGGCGGGTTGCCACCCGGTGTCGAGGTAGTCCTTGAACGGGTCGGAGAAGTTGGTGATCCGCTGCAGGCGCTCGGTGTCCATGGCGGCCATGAAGATCACCGCGACGCCGATGACCGAGATGCACATCACGAAGAAGCGCGGCGGGGCACCCACCACCCAGAGCATGCCCAGCAGGATCGCGAACAGCACCAGCGCGGTGCCCAGGTCGTGGCCGACGATGACCAGCCCGGTGGCCATCAACATGCCGGGCACCACCGGGATCATGATCTCGTGCACCCGGCCGAGCCGGCGCTCCTTGCGGGCGTAGATGTTGGCCGCCCACAGGACCAGGCCGAGCTTGGCGACCTCGGAGGGCTGGATGGCCAGCGGACCGACGGCCAGCCAGTTCTGGTTGCCGTTGCGCTCGACCCCGAGGAAGGCGGTGAGCAGCAGCAGCGAGAGCGAGGCGATGTAGGCAGGCCAGGCCATCCTGCGGATCCAGGTGTGCGACATCCGCGAGGCGATGAAGGCACACGGCAGGCCGAGCAGCACCCACATCAGCTGCCGCTTCACGATGGCGTAGGAGTCGCCGGTGGTCTTGTAGGCGTCGACGCTGGAGGAGCTCAGCACCATCATCAGGCCGATGGTCAGCAGGAGGGTGGAGGCGCCGAGCAGCAGGTAGTACGACGACAGCGGCCGGTCGAGGGCGTCCCGCAGGCTGCGCAGGCCACGGAGGCCGGGCAGCGTCCGGGTGGACGAGGTCGTGGTCGCATCCGTGGTCGTGCCCGTCGCGGGGGCCGCGTCCGGAGACAGGGTGGTCATCGCGGCGGTCCCCTCCCCCCGGCTCAGCTGCCGGGTCCCTCGATCCGGCGGTGGACCGCGGCGGCGAAGGCGTCACCACGGGCGCCGTAGTTGGCGAACATGTCCATGGAGGCACATCCCGGCGCCAGCAGCACGGTGTCGCCCTGTCGGGCGAGCCGGGCAGCCGCGTCGACGACGCGCTCCATCGGTTCCCCAGTCTCCCCGTCGCCGATCTCGATGACGGGCACATCGGGGGCGTGTCGCGAAAGGGCGGCCGCGATCACGTGGCGGTCGGCGCCGAGCAGGACGACGCCGCGCAGCCGGCCCCGGACGGCCTGCACGAGGTCGTCGAAGTGGGCGCCCTTGGCCAGGCCACCGGCGATCCACACCACCGAGTCGTAGGCCTGCAGCGACGACTGGGCGGCGTGGGGGTTGGTGGCCTTGGAGTCGTCGACCCAGGTCACTCCCAGGTGCTCGGCGACGTGGGCGATGCGGTGGCCGTCGGGGCGGAAGGCCCGCAGCCCGTCGCGCACGGCCTCCTGGGGGACGCCGTGCGACCGGGCCAGGGCGGCAGCCGCAAGGGCGTTGGCCACGAAGTGCGGGGCCGGGGACGCCAGGTCGGCGATGGTGCACAGCTCCGCGGCGCTGGTCGCGCGCTCCTCGATGAAGGCCCGGTCGGCGAGGATGTCCTCGACGACGCCGACCATCCCGACCGATGGCATGCCGAGGGTGAAGCCGACGGCCCGCGCCCCCTCGACCACCTCGGCCGCCGCCACCAGCCGCTCGGTCTCGGGGTCCGCGACGTTGTAGACGCAGGCGCGGCTGGCCCGCTCGAAGATCCGGCCCTTGTCGGCGGCGTAGTCGCCCATGCCGCCGGGGTACCAGTCGAGGTGGTCCGGAGCGACGTTGAGCACGGCGGCCGACTCCGCGGCCATCGAGTGCGTGTAGTGGAGCTGGAAGCTGGACAGCTCGACGGCGAAGACGTCGTACGGCTCGGGGTCCATGACCGCCTCGACTATCGGGCGACCGACGTTGCCCACGCAGGCGCTGCGCAGCCCGGCGGCGCGCAGGATCGAGTCGAGCATCTGCACTGTGGTGGTCTTGCCGTTGGTGCCGGTCACGGCCAGCCAGGGCGCGGCCTGCCCGGAGTCGTCGGTGTCGCGCAGGCGCCACGCCAGCTCGACCTCGCCCCACACGGGTACGCCGCGGGCGGCGGCCTGGGCGAGCAGCGGCGCGTCGGGGCGCCAGCCGGGCGAGGTGACGAGCACGTCCACGTCGTCGGGCAGCGTGGCCGTGGCCCCGGGCTCGAGGCGGACGTGCGCGCCGAGGCTCTCCAGCAGCGTGGCCTTCTCGGCCTTCTCGTCGCTGGTGGCCTCGTCGAGGGCCGTGACACCGGCGCCGAGGAAGAGCAGGTTGTCGGCGGCCGCGAACCCGGACACGCCGAAGCCCGCCACGACGGCGCGCACGCCGTCCCACGAGTCGCGGCGCCCCAGGCGGGACGGATCCGGTGAGGCGGTCATCCGATGCCGGCCACCCATTCGGCGTAGAAGATCCCGAGGCCGGTGGCGACGCAGAGCCCGGTGATGATCCAGAAGCGGATCACGATGGTGACCTGCTCCCAGCCGAGCATCTCGAAGTGGTGGTGCAGGGGCGTCATCCGGAACACCCGGTGACCCGGCTGCACCCGGAAGACCGAGCGGAACAGCCCACTGGCGCGACTCACCTTGAACACCGACACCTGGATCATCACCGAGAGGGTCACGGCCACGAACAGTCCGCCGATGATGAGCAGCAGCAGCTCGGTGCGGGTCATGATCGCGAGACCGGCCATCGCCCCACCGAGCGCGAGGGAGCCGGTGTCGCCCATGAAGATCTGGGCCGGGGACGCGTTCCACCACAGGAAGCCGAAGCAGGCCCCGGTGATGGCGGCCGCTACCACAGCGAGGTCGAGCGGATCGCGGACCTCGTAGCACTTGGCGCCGGCCTCGAGGGCGCAGGACTGGGAGTTCTGCCAGATGTTGACCAGCGCGTAGGCGGCGAACACGAGGATGCTGCAACCCGTGGCCAGCCCGTCGAGGCCGTCGGTCAGGTTGACGGCGTTGCTGAAGCCGGTGACGAAGAACCAGATGAGCACGATCACCACGACGGTCGGCAGCGCGAACGCCTGGTAGTCGCGGATGAACGAGATGTGGTCGGACGCCGGCCGCAGGCCACGCTCGTCCTCCAGTGCCGGCGAGAGGGCGAGGATGCCGAACGCGATGGCGATGACGGTCTGGCCGATCATCTTCGCGCGGCTGCGCAGGCCGAGGCTGCGCTGCCTGCTGATCTTGATGAAGTCGTCGAGGAACCCCACGGTGCCCAGCCCGACGAAGAGGAAGAGCAGCAACATCGCGGAGGCCGAGGGCATCTGCAGGGTGATGAGCTTGGCCGCGAAGTAGCCGACCACCGTGGCCAGGATGATGACGATGCCGCCCATGGTGGGCGTCCCGCGCTTGGTGTGGTGGGTCGTGGGACCGTCGTCGCGGATCTCCTGGCCGTATCCACGGCGCGCGAGCAGCTTGATCGCGTAGCGGGTGCCGATCAGCGAGATCAGCAGCGAGAGCCCGCCACCGAGCAGGATCGCTCTCATGCGTTGCTCCCTTCGGTGCCACCCGGGTCGGGGGCCAACAGTCCTTCGACGACGACTTCCAGGGCCGCCCCCCGCGATGCCTTCACCAGGACGACATCGCCAGCCGAGACATTCTCGCGCAACCAGAGCAGTGCCTCGTCACGCCCCGCCGTGACGATCGCCTCACCCCCGAATCCCTCGGCCAGTCCGATGGCGGCTGGACCGACCGTCACGAGGACGTCGATGCCCGCCGCACGGGCGTAGGCCCCGACCCGGCGGTGCGCCTGCGCGGCGTCCGCGCCGAGCTCGAGCATCTCGCCGAGGACCGCGACGGTACGCCGCCCCGACTGCTCGCCGATGACCTGCAGCGACTCCAGCGCCGCCTCCATGGACTCGGGGTTGGCGTTGTAGGCGTCGTTGACGACGACCGCGCCGTCGGCCCGCTCGCGGACCTCCATCCGCCACCGGCTGGCGGACTCGGCGTCGCCGAGGGCGTCGGCCACCGTGTCGAGGTCGACCCCGGCGGCAAGGGCCATGGCCGCGGCGGCGGCGGCGTTGCGCCACTGGAAGGCGCCGACCTGGGCGAGGTGCACGGTCGCACCGGACCCGAGGTGCGCGAGGTCGAAGGACTGGCGACCGAACGCGTCGCTGGTGAGGTCRCTCACCGCCACGTCGGCCGGCGCCGCGCCGAAGGTGGACACCCGGGCCACGGTCCGCCCGGCCATCGCCGCGACCAGGGGGTCGTCGGCGTTGAGCACGGCGG
>NZ_JBFUKA010000032.1:0-41024 GCF_056401085.1 Nocardioides sp. P4_G4 | reverse complement strand
GCGCAGCTCGGCCCCTCTCGACCCGGTGCGCGGCCGCTTCGACGTCTGGGCGCCCCGCGCGCAGACGCTGACCCTGCAGGTCGGCGACGAGCGGGTGCCGATGGCCCGCCGCTCCGACGACTGGTGGACGCCCACCGGACCGGTGCCCGACGGCGAGGTCGACTACGGCTACCTCGTCGACGACGCCGACCGTCCGCTGCCCGACCCGCGGTCGCGACGCCAGCCGGGCGGGGTGCACGAGCTCTCGCGCACCTTCGACCCGGGTGCGCACACGTGGTCCGACGACGCATGGACGGGGCGACAGCTCGCGGGCTCGGTCGTCTACGAGCTGCACGTCGGGACCTTCACCCCCGAGGGCACCTTCGACGCCGCCCTCGGCCGGCTCGACCACCTGCGCTCGATCGGCGTCGACCTCGTCGAGCTGCTGCCGGTCAACGCCTTCAACGGCACCCACAACTGGGGCTACGACGGTGTCCTGTGGTCGGCCGTGCACGAGCAGTACGGCGGCCCCGCGGCGTACCAGCGCTTCGTCGACGGCTGCCACGCGGCCGGCCTCGGCGTCATCCAGGACGTGGTCCACAACCACCTCGGGCCGTCGGGCAACTACCTGCCGGTCTTCGGGCCCTACCTCAAGGCGGGCGCCAACACCTGGGGCGACCTGGTCAACCTCGACGGCGAGGGCAGCCACGAGGTGCGCCGCTACATCCTCGACAGCGTGCGGTCGTGGTTCACCGACATGCACGTCGACGGGCTGCGGCTCGACGCGGTGCACGCCCTCGCCGACGAGTCGCCGACCCACCTGCTGGAGGAGATGGCGGTCGAGGTGGCCGGCCTGTCGGCGCACCTGCGCCGTCCGCTCACCCTCATCGCCGAGTCGGACCTCAACGACCCGCGGCTCRTCACCCCCCGCGAGGGCGGTGGCTTCGGGCTCGACGCGCAGTGGAGCGACGACTTCCACCACGCGCTGCACGTCGCGCTCACCGGGGAGACCGACGGCTACTACGCCGACTTCGAGCCGCTCTCGGCGCTCGGCAAGGTGCTCACCCGCGGGTTCTTCCACGACGGCACGTTCAGCTCGTTCCGCAACCGTCCGCACGGCGTGCCCGTCGACGTCGAGAGGATGCCGGCCTGGCGGCTGGTCGTGGCCAACCAGAACCACGACCAGATCGGCAACCGTGCGCGCGGCGACCGGATCGCCGAGTCGCTGGACGACGACCAGCTCGCCTGCGCGGCCCTGCTCACGCTCACCTCGCCGTTCACCCCGATGCTCTTCCAGGGCGAGGAGTGGGCGGCCTCGACACCCTTCGCGTTCTTCACGTCGCACCCCGAGCCGGAGCTGGGCCGCGCGACGGCCGAGGGCCGGCTGGCGGAGTTCGAGCGCATGGGCTGGGATCCCGCAGTCGTGCCCCACCCGCAGGACCCGGCGACGTTCGAGCGCTCCAGGCTCGACTGGGACGAGCTCGGGGCCGGGCGGCATGCGGTGCTGCTCGACGCCTACCGCAGGCTGGGCGCGTTGCGGCGCGAGCTGCCCGAGCTCACCGACCCGGACCTGCGGCGCGTGGACGTGGACGTCGACGAGGACGCCCGCACCCTGGTGATGCGCCGCGGTGCGGTCACCGTGGTCGTCAACGTCGGCACCGCGGCGGCGCGCGTCGAGCTGCCGGGGGAGCACGAGGTGCTCTTCACGACGCCGTCCGGTGCCACCCTCGTCACCGACGGGCTCGAGCTGCCCGCCCACGCCGGGGCACTGCTGCGGCGTACACGCTGAGTCCTACCCCTGTGGGTGTGCGTGGTTGGCCGTCGGCCGAGCGCGGTGGGTAGACAGGCCCGCATGACGACAGGAAGAGGGACGTCCGGGATCGTCGCGTTCACCGGAGGCTGGGACACGCAGGTCGTGGCCACCTCCGTGCACGCGGGACACGACCTGCGACCTCGCGTCGCGGAGGCCATGGTGCTCGGCGAGGACGTCCGGCTGCGCGAGGAGGACCCGCACACCGACGTCATCGCCACGGCCGTGGAGTCCCGTGCGCTGACCTTCAGGTCCCGCTTCGAGGTCGACCTGAACCGCCCCCGTGAGGAGGCGGTCTACCGCAAGCCCGAGGACTGCTGGGGCCTGGACGTCTGGGCCGACGGCACCCTGTCGGAGGAGCTGACGGCCGGCAGCCTCGAGGTGTACGACGAGTTCTACCGACTCCTCGGCGAGCAGCTCGACGCCGTGGCGGCCCGCGGACCCTTCGTCCTGCTCGACGTGCACTCCTACAACCACCGTCGCGACGGCGTGGACGCCGAGCCGGAGCCCGCCGAGGACAACCCGGACGTCAACGTCGGAACCGGCACCCTGGACCGCGATCGCTTCGGCGACCTCCTCGGCGACTTCATGACCACCCTGTCGGCGCAGCAGGTCGCCGGCGAGTCCCTCGACGTGCGGGAGAACGTGCGGTTCCAGGGTCGTGCCGTGTCGTGGTTCGTCCACGACCGCTACCCGGGCGTCGGCTGCTGCCTGGCGCTGGAGTTCAAGAAGACGTTCATGGACGAGTGGACCCGGGAGGTCGACCACGCCGGCCTCGCGGAGACCGTCCGCGCCCTCGGCGCCACCGTCCCCGTGCTCGAGCGGGCCCTGGCCCGGCTCCGGTGAGCCCGGCTCCGGTGAGCCCGGACAGCGAGCCGTCGGGCCCCTCGTCGGCGGCGCCGGGGATCGCTCCCACCGACCGCGCGACCGACCACGCCCTGGCCCAGCTCTCCGGGAGCTTCCGCTTCCTCCTCGACATCACGCCGGTCGACGCCGACGACGTCAAGGACGACTTCCTCGCGGGCAAGGACCCCGAGCCCGACTTCACCTACCGCGAGCTCGAGACCGACCCGGAGGTCGTCCGGGTGATGCTCGACGACATCGACGTGTCGTCCGTCGAGGACGCCACCCTCGGCCACCTGCTGCGTGCCAAGCACCGCGAGATGGAGCTGCAGCTCGACATGCTCCGGGCGCGGGAGTCCGACGACTTCCTGCAGCTGAGCATCGAGCTCTACGGCGGGGTGTCGCCGGCCCTGCGCCGGCAGGCCGAGGCGCTGCTGGAGACCGTCACCGAGACGGAGCCACCGGGCGAGGCCCTCGACGCCGAGGAGTTCCTCGCCCTGGCCGAGGCGGAGATCGCCCACTACCGGGAGGTCGACCCGGACCTGGAGATGCACGCCGCGATCAGGCCCGACGTCAACGGTGTCATGGTCTCCGGCGACACGCTTCTCATCAGTCCCGAGTCGCGGGTGCAGCGGGCCCGCGCCGTCGCCCTGCTGCACCACGAGGTCGGCACCCACCTCGTCACCCAGGCCAACGGCGCCCACCAGCCGATCAAGGTGCTGGGCGTCGGGCTGGCCGGCTACGACGAGACCCAGGAGGGCCTGGCCGTGCTCGCGGAGATCGCGTGCGGCGGGCTCACCGCCTTCCGCCTGCGCCAGCTCGCCGGGCGCGTCGTGACCGTGCACCGCCTCATCGGCGGCGCCACGTTCGGCGAGGCCCACGAGGCCCTGGTGGCGGACGGCTTTCCGCGCGGGAGCGCGTTCACGACCGTGATGCGCGTCTACCGGTCCGGAGGGATGACCAAGGACGCCATCTACCTGCGCGGCCTCGTCGAGCTGCTCGAGCACCTCGGCGGGGGCGGCGCGCTCGACCTGCTCTGGCTCGGCAAGTTCTCGCTGGGCGACCTGCCCCTGATCGGAGACCTGCGCGACCGGGGCGTGCTGCACGAGCCACGGGTGCTGCCCCGCTACCTGCACGACCCGGCTGCCGCGGCCAATCTCGACAGGGCCGCCGGGACCGAAGATCTCAGCACACTCCTGGAGGGACACCCATGAAGATCGGCTTCGTCGTGAACGACATCGAGACCGAGCAGGCGCAGTACACCACCAACCGACTGGCCCTGGCGGCCAAGGAGATGGGGCACGAGGCCTGGTACATGGGCATCGGCGACTTCGCCTACGAGCCCGACGGCTCGCTGAGCACCAAGGCCCGGGCGGGTGACGCCAAGAGCTACCGCTCGCTCGAGCGGCACCTGGCCGACGTGCAGAAGCCCGAGGTCGAGCAGCTCATCGGGCTCGACGAGTTCGACGTGGTCATGCTGCGCAACGACCCGGCCGACGACGCCGAGAGCGACCCCTGGCGCAACAACGCCGGGGTGGCCTTCGGCCAGCTGATCGCCTCCAGCGGCGTGCTGGTGGTCAACGACCCCACCAGCCTGGCCAACGCCCTCTCCAAGGCCTACTTCCAGCACTTCCCCGAGGTGGTCCGGCCGCGCACCCTCATCTCCCGCGACGAGGCCATGATCGAGGAGTTCATCACCGACCTCGGCGGCAAGGCCGTCCTCAAGCCGCTACAGGGCTCCGGCGGCGCGGGCGTCTTCCTCATCGACCGCAAGGAGGCGCCCAACCTCACCCAGATCATCGAGGCGATCTCCCGCGACGGCTACGTCGTCGCGCAGGAGTACCTCCCCGAGGCCGTCAACGGCGACGTCCGGCTCTTCGTGATGAACGGCCAGCCGCTCCAGCACCGGGGCGAGTACGCCGCGTTCCGGCGTACCAACAAGACCAAGGACATCCGCTCCAACATGTCCGCGGGCGGCACCGCCGAGAAGGTCACGGTCACCGACGAGATGCTCGCCATGGTCGAGGTGGTGCGCCCCAAGCTGGTCGCCGACGGGATGTTCCTCGTCGGCCTCGACATCGTCGGCGACAAGCTGATGGAGATCAACGTCTTCAGCCCCGGCGGCCTCGGGAGCGCGCAGAGCCTGTACGAGGTCAACTTCGCGCCGGCGATCATCGGTGAGCTCGAGCGCAAGGTCAACATCCGCCGGCACTACCCCGAGATCGACAACACCAGCCTCGCGACGAGCTGACGGGTCGGCCGGGCGTCTGCTGAAACAGCCCCCATGACGAGGGTCCGCATGTCATCGTGTACGGCGGAGGTGAGGGGCATGACCAGCAGTGAGCGCGTCGTCGCGCCCGAGCGCCCCCACCAGGGCGGGTGGGGCGAGCCGGCCTCCCGCACCCAGCTGTGGCGCATCGCGGACGACCTGCGGCGTCGCTCGGGCTTCGGGATCTGCGCCATCGAGGTGCGTCGCAGCGACGACATGATGGAGTTCGTCGCGATCGCCACCGACGACCCGGCCGCGCGCGAGCTCGAGGGTCAGAGCTCCCCGCTGGAGGCGATGTACCCCGCCGTCGAGCTCGGCCAGGTGGTCGGCACGTTCACCTTCGTGGCGTGGGAGGCGATGACGGAGGAGGCGTGGGAGCGCATCGAGCCGTACGTCGTCGTCCCCGACGGTGAGGTCTCGGCCGACCCGGACGCGTGGCACCCGCAGGACATGCTCGTGGCCCGGCTCCTCGACGCCTCCGGCCGCCTGCGCGCGTTCGTCTACTTCGACGTCCCCCACTCACGCCGCCGACCCACGCGCGACGACCTGCTCGCCATGGGCACCGACCTCGACGTCGGCCTCCAGGCCGTCATCACGACCGTCGAGCGCGAGGAGTACGCCGCCCGCATCCGGCTGGCGACCGGCGCCCGGGCCGTGGTCCGCTCGGCGGTGAGCCGGCACGGGCTCGACGAGCTGCTGCGGATGGCCGGCCAGGAGCTGCTGCAGTCGTTCCGGGCCCAGGTGCTCGTCGTCGACGTCTTCGGCGAGACCCTGGTGGTGCACCCGGACGGGGCCCTCGAGGCGCCGGACACGTCGCTGCACGCCGCCGTGCAGGCCTCGGCCCGGGCGTGCTGGGCCGGTCAGCGGGTGCTGCTCATGGACGGTGCGCGCCTGTGGGGCGACGACGACCTCGACACCGACCGGCGCGACGAGCTGGTCGATTTCCTGGCCTCCGCGGGGCTCGGACAGGTGGTGGTGGTCCCCGTCGGCGCCGGCGACGAGGCCCTCGGGATGCTCGTCATCGCCCGCGCCCCCGGGAGGGCGGCGTGGACCGACGACGAGAGCTCGGCCGCCCTCGACGTCGGGCACGACCTGGGCCGCGCCATCCTCAACGCCCGGGCCTCGCAACGCGAGCGTGAGGCGGCCGAGGAGCTGCGCAGGGTGGACGCCTACCGCGCGGGTCTCGTCGCCACGCTGGCCCACGAGCTCAAGAACCCGATCGGGGTCGTGGCCGGGCACGCCGAGATGCTGGGCTCGCTGGCTGACGTCGAGGGCCTGCCCGCCTCCGCCCAGGTGTCGCTGGACGCGATCAGCCGGGGCGCCGACCGCCTCGCCACCCTCGTCGAGGACCTGATGACCCTGAGCAAGGTGGGCGATCCGGCGCGCGAGCTCGACGCCGTCCCCGTGGACCTGGGTCGACTCATGGGCACGGTCGTCGAGCAGGCGACGCTCGCGGCCGCGCAGCGCGACGTCACGCTCGTCGTCTCGGCCCCGCCGGCACCCGTGGCGGTGCTCGGGGACGAGACCTCGCTGACGAGCATGGTCACCAACCTGGTCACCAACGCGATCGGCTACTCCGACGCGGGCGGCAGCGTGCGGGTCTCGCTGGGGCGCCACGGGGACGACGTGGTCCTCGAGTGCTCCGACGAGGGGCTCGGCATCTCCGTGGAGGACCGGGCCCACCTGTTCACCGAGTTCTTCCGCAGCACCAACCGGCAGGCCCTGGACCGGCCGGGCACGGGGCTCGGTCTCACGATCACCAAGCGCGTCGCGGAGCGCCACGGCGGTCGGATCGAGCTCGACTCCGAGCTCGGGGTGGGGTCGACGTTCCGGGTCTTCCTCCCGGTCGCCGAGCCGCCGGAGGCCCTCGTCGTCACCTGGTGACGGGCGGGCGGCTCACTGCTGGCCGAGCACCTCGTCGACCCAGGCGGGGACCAGCTCGGACGCCGGACCGCGGCGCGACTGGTGGACGTCGCCGCTCGCCTCGCTCGGGTCCAGGTTGAGCTCCAGGGTCTGCTTGCCGTTGCCGAGGGCGTAGTGCACGAAGGCCGCGGCCGGGTGCACCAGGCCCGACGTCCCGACGGTGACGAAGAGGTCGCACGCCCACAGCGCGTGCTCCACGGCGTCCATGTCGTAGGGGACCTCGCCGAACCACACGACGTCGGGCCGCAGCGTCGCAGCCCCGCAGCCGGGGCACGGGGGCCGGTCCCTCAGCGTCCCCTCCCAAGCGGTGCGCTCGTCGCACGTGGTGCACCACGCGGCCCGCAGTCGTCCGTGCATGTGGTGCACGCGCCGCGAGCCGCCGCGCTCGTGCAGGTCGTCGATGTTCTGGGTGACCAGGTGGAGCCGGTCGCCGAGCGCCTCCTCGAGCCGGGCCAGGGCGCGGTGCGCGGCGTTGGGCCGGACCCGGGCGAGCGCCGCCCGCCGCTCGTCGTAGAACCGGTGCACGAGGTCGGGGTCGTCGTCGTACGCCTCGGGGGTGGCGACGGTCATCGGGTCGTGGCCCTCCCACAGCCCGTCGGCGTCGCGGAAGGTCGGGAGTCCGCTCTCCGCGGAGATCCCGGCTCCGGTCAGGACGACGATGCGCATCGCACCAGCCAACCACGCCCCCGTCAGCGCACCAGCTTGGCCTCGTACATGGCGGCGTCCGCCGCGGCGACGAGCGACGGACCGCTGTGCTCCTGCGACACGACGACACCGACTGAGCCCCGTACGTCGATCGACGCGGCCTGCCAGGGCAGGGAGAAGGTCACGGCGTGGCGCACGCGCTCGGCGAGCGATCCTGCCGCGCCCCGCGGGACGCGGGTGGCCACGATGAACTCGTCGCCACCGAGACGGGCGACCAGGTCGTGCGGACGAGCCGCGGCGCGCAGCCGGTGCCCCACCTCGACCAGCACCGCGTCGCCGGCGGCGTGCCCGAGGGTGTCGTTGACCGCCTTGAACCTGTCGAGGTCGGCGAAGGCGACGACGACCACCTGGTCCGGATCCAGGGTCGCGAGCTGCGCGTCGAGCCACGGCTGGACGACCCYGCGGGACGCGCAGCCGGTGAGGGGGTCGGTGTCGGCCTCCTCGCGGGCGCGCCTGACGGCCTCCTCGCGCTCCACCTCGGCGCCGATCAGCCTCGCGAAGAGTCGCATCGTCGGCAGGTGCCCCTCCACGTCGTCGGCCGCCAACGAGTCCGCGGCGCACAGGGTGCCCCACACCTGCCCGTTCGACGTCGTGACGGGGACGGAGGCGTAGACCTGGATCCCGAGCGACCGGGCGGCCTCGCTGTCCCCCCAGACCGCCGGCACGTCGGTCGTGCAGGGGCTGTCCTCGTCGATAGCGCGCTTGCAGAGGGTGTCCGTCCAGGGCACGAGAAGTCCCTCGGGGATCTCGAAGTCGTCGCGCGTGTTGCGCGCGAAGCGGATCTCCTGCACGTCCTCCGCCTCGTGCACCACCGTCAGGTACGTCGAGGCCAGGCCGGTCAGGTCGCGCAGTGCGTCGAGCAGCGGGCGGCTGAGCCGCTCGAGGTCGAGGGCGCTGTCGAGGGCCGCGGCGACAGCCGCCAGACCAGTGACGGCAGGCGTCGCCGGGGGTGCATCGAGCGCCCGCACCAGCGGCGCCACGACCTCGGCGAGCCCCACGAGCACGTCCCGGTCGCGCGCGTTCAGCGAGCCGTGCACCTCGTGGCCCACGGCGCACAGCGTGCCGAAGACCGTGCCGTCAGCGTCGCTCAGGGGCACCCCGGCGTACGACACGATCGGGACGGACGCCGGCGAGGGCATCGCCAGCGGGCCGGGCTCCGTACGGGCGTCCTCGACGAGCATCGGTCCCTCGGCCGCGACCCGAGCACACCAGGTGGGGTCGAGGGAGTCCGCCAGCCGCGTGGGGCCGGGCGTGCCGTCGGCGTACGCCGACTGGAGCACCGGGCGGCTCCCGGCGTCGTCCAGCACGCTGACGAAGGCGATGTCCATGCCGAGCAGCTCGCAGGCCACGGTGAGCAGGTGCTGCAGGGCCGCCTGCGGCTCGCCGGAGGCCAGACGCGCGAGCGACTGCAGCGCAGGAACAGGAGTCACGCGCGCCACCGGGGTCAGAAGTACCAGGGGTACGGCGACCAGTCGGGGTCGCGCTTCTCGAGGAACTGGTCGCGGCCCTCTTGTGCCTCGTCGGTCATGTAGGCCAGCCGGGTGGCCTCGCCGGCGAAGAGCTGCTGGCCGACGAGCCCGTCGTCGAGGAGGTTGAAGGAGTACTTGAGCATCCGCTGGGCGGTCGGGGACTTGCCGTTGATCCTGCGGCCCCACTCCAGGGCGGTGGCCTCGAGGTCGGCGTGGTCGACCACCCGGTTGACCGCACCCATCCGGTGCATCGTCTCCGCGTCGTACTCGTCGGCGAGGAAGAAGATCTCGCGGGCGAACTTCTGGCCCACCTGCCGGGCGAGGTACGCCGAGCCGTAGCCGCCGTCGAAGGAGCCGACGTCGGCGTCGGTCTGCTTGAAGCGGGCGTGCTCGCGGCTGGCCAGGGTCAGGTCGCTCACCACGTGCAGGCTGTGGCCACCGCCGGCCGCCCATCCGGGGACGACGCTGATGACGACCTTGGGCATGAAGCGGATCAGTCGCTGGCACTCCAGGATGTGGAGGCGGGCCAGCTTGGCCTTGTCGATCGGGTTCGGGGGGGCGCCGGCGTCGTCGTGGCCGCCGGTCTCGTACTGGTAACCCGCCTTGCCGCGGATGCGCTGGTCCCCGCCGCTGCAGAACGACCACTTGCCGTGCTTGGCCCCGGGTCCGTTGCCGGTCAGGAGCACGCAGCCGACGTCCGCGCTGGTGCGGGCGTGCTCGAGGACGCGCAACAGCTCGTCCACGGTGTGCGGGCGGAAGGCGTTGAGCACGTCGGGGCGGTCGAACGCGATCCGCACCGTGCCGTGGGCCCTGGCGCGGTGGTAGGTGAGGTCGGTCAGGTCCTCGAATCCGGGCACGTCGTCCCACTGGGACGCGTCGAAGATCTCGGACACTCCGTCGATCGCACTCATGACGGGCAACCTAATGCCCGCGACCCGGCGTACGACGACCCGGCCCTCTGGAATCCGCGGCCCGGGCGTGGTGTTGTGGCGAGCATGACACTGACAGGCGAGTACGTCCCGAGCGCGACGCGGTGGGTGCGCGACAACGTTGCCGAGTACGAGGCGACCGACGGGGAGAAGGGCGGCACCCTGCCGGGCACGCCGTACCCGGTCGTCGTCATCACCTCGGTCGGGGCGACCTCCGGCAAGCTGCGCAAGAACCCGGTGATGCGCGTCGAGCGCGACGGCGCCTACCTCGCGGTGGCGTCCAAGGGTGGCGCGGACGACGACCCCGCGTGGGCCGACAACTTCCGCCGGCACCCCGAGGTCGACCTCCAGGACAAGGCGGAGAAGCACACCTACCGGGTCCGCGAGCTGTCCGGCGACGAGCGGGCCGACTGGTGGCAGCACGCGGTCGCCACGTGGTCGACCTATGCGTCGTACCAGGAGAAGACGGACCGGGAGATCCCGATCTTCCTGCTCGAGCGCAGCTGACGGATCGAGGCGTTCGCGGGGTGCGGGCGGCTCGGGGCGTCGATACTGACGCGGATCCTCGTCCGTCGAACCCCGGAGCGCCCAGTGTCCCGTCGCCCTGTCCTCGCCGTCCTGGTCGCCGCGCTGCTCGGCGCGGCCGTCGTGGTGCCGTCCCATGCCGCCTCCGCCGCGGCGGTCCCCGCCGACCACGTGAAGGAGTGCGCCGCCCAGGGGCTGCACGGCACGTCGGAGATGACCCTGGTCTCCAGCCAGGTGGGGCAGGACCGATCGGGGACCCACGCGTCGCGTGCCCGGGTGTGGCTGTACGCCGTGCCCGGCGGCGATGAGCGCTGTGTCGTCGCCGAGGCGACCGGGGCGCGGGTGGCGCGGCGGGCCGGGGCGGAGACGACCTACTCGGTGGGTCACCAGCTGCTGCAGAGCGGGGTCGCGGTCGTGGACTCCGGCGAGACGCTCCCCTTCTCCGACGAGGTCGTGCGGACGGGCGGCGCCACCGGGCGGACCGCGCTGCTCGCCGACGAGGGCCGGTTCGTCGAGGTCGAGACGGTCCCGGCGGACGCCGCGGACTCCTTGCCTCCGGGACTGGCCGGACTCGCCGGTCACGAGGTCACGCTCACCACGGCCGAGCTGACCGTGCGCTTCTACCCGAGCGCGTGGACCTCGGTCCGCCTCGCCCGGCCGATGTCCGCGGCGAGGGCGCGCACCAGGCAGGCCGCCGAGGTCGCTGCCGCGCGGAAGGTCCTAGAGGCACGGCTGGCCGCGGCCGCCGCGGAGCGCGACGCCACGCTGGCGCAGGCCCTGACCGCGACCGGGCTGACAGCGGCGTGGCTGACCTTCTTCGCCGCCGAGCACTTCGAGACCAGCACCGGCACGGCGCGGGCCGTGTTCGCAGCGAGCCGGAGGATGGCCCGCGAGCACGCGCGACAGGCTCGACGTGGCGTCGACATCCACCAGGACTACGCCCACGAGATCACGCTGGTCGTCCCGATGCGCTGACCTTCCTCGCCGTCGCCGGCTGACCACCGGACCGGCCAGAGTGACGGATCGCAGCGGACCCGCCCAGAGGGGCGGCAGATCGCGGCCGGCAGCGCGTCGGGGACATAGTGGTGCCGCTGACCGTGTCGGGCTGGGGCACGACTGGCGGGAGACGACGACCGGCCGGGTGGAGGGGGTGTCGTACGCCGCCAGTTGCGGTGGCGACCCGGCTGCCCGTGTCGGGCCGCGGCACAACTGGCGGGAGACGACGACCGGCCGGGTGGAGGGGGTGTCGTACGCCGCCAGTTGCGGTGGCGACCCGGCTGACCGTGTCGGGCCGGGGCACGACTGGCGGGAGACGACGACCGGCCGGGCGGAGGGGGTGTCGTATGCCGCCAGTTGCGGTGGCGACCCGGCGACCCGACGACCCGACGACGTGGGCGGCTACACCCGGCTGATGGTCTGCGCGAGCCCGAGCAGGTGACCGAGCCGGGCGAGCTCGGAGTCGAGGAAGTCCGGTCCGCCGCGGCGACCGAGCACGATGACGTCGCCGTCGATGGGGGCGGCGCACAGCAGGGTGACGTCGTCGACGCCCTCGAGCCGGCTGGGACGCTCCAGACCGATCCAGCCGAGGGTGCCGGGCGCGGAGTCCGTGGCCCGGACGACGGACCCGTCCGGAGCGATGCGGGTGGCCCAGTCCACGCGGAAGGTGACCGGCAGCAGGTCGAGCACCCGGTCGATCGCGTGCGCGGGCTGGGTGGTCAGCTCCTCGACCACCTCGAGGTCGAGGAACAGGTTGCCGCCGGCGGCGTACCGGTTGATCCAGAGCACCTCCACGCCGTCGATGGCGTTGCACGCCGAGACGACGGAGTCGGGCATGGTCCCGGGGCTGATCTCGAGGAGCACGTCGTCGACCGCGCGCCCCTCGGAGCCCTTGTCCACGATCTCGATGGCCTCGATGTCGCCCCCGGCCTCACCGATCGCGCTGGCGACGCGACCCAGCGATCCCGGGACGTCGGGCAGCGAGACACGCAGGAGGAACGGCATGACTCGAGGCTAGCGGCGACGTGTTGCGGACGTGTTGCCCGTTCCGCAGCGTGGGCTCGGTGCCCGCAGGAGCTCAGGGCGTGCTGTCACTGCCCGGCGAGGCGCACCCGCAGGCCGCTCGCCCGCTGGGCCTGCCTCGCGACGGCGGCACGGACCGCCGGCTCGGGACCGATGACGCGCACGCGTTGCTGGGCGCGGGTGACGGCGGTGTAGAAGAGCTCGCGGGTGAGCAGCCGAGAGTCCACGTCGGGCAGCAGCACGCTGACCACGTCGGCCTGGCTGCCCTGGCTCTTGTGAATGGTCATGGCGTGCATCGTCTCCACGTCGCCCAGCCGCGACGGGGCGAAGTGGAGGGGCTCGGGTCCGGACCCCGCGATGGCCACCCGCCGTCCGCCGTCGGGCATCGCCACCACGACCCCCGTGTCGCCGTTGTAGATGCGCAGCGCGTGGTCGTTGGCCGTGACCAGCAGGGGGCGGCCGAGGTAGTCGCGCTCGTAGAGCGGGTCGCCGGTCTCGGTGGCCAGCCACTGCTCGATGCGCCGGTTCCAGTGGCGTACGCCGTAGGGGCCGTCGCGGTGGGCACAGAGCAGCCGGTGGCGGTCCAGGGCGGCGAGGGCCCGGGCCATGTCGCCGGCCACGGCGGCGTCGCGGACGGCCAGCGCGGCCGGCAGGGCGGTGCTGCGGATCTGGGAGGCCGGATCGGCGTCGGTCACCCACTCGACGGCCTCGTGCCCCGCGGCCAGCACCTCCAGGGCCGCGTCGGCGTCGCCGACGCGCAGCGCCTCGGCCAGGGCCCGGATCTCGGCGCCGAAGCGGTGGGTCGTGCGCAGGGCGGCGACGGGGGAGTCGGGGCGGCCCTCGTAGCCACGGACCAGGTCGGTCAGGACGGCTCCGGCGTCGACCGACGAGAGCTGGTCGGGGTCGCCCACCAGGACCAGCCGGGCATCGGGACGTACCGCCTCCAGCAGGCGGGCCATCATCGTCAGCGACACCATCGACGACTCGTCCACGACCACCACGTCGTGGGGCAGCCGGTTGCCGCGGTGGTGGCGGAAGCGCGTGCTGTTGCCCGGGAGYGGGCGCAGCAGGCGGTGCAGGGTCATCGCCGACAGCCCCTCCAGCCGGGCCCGGTCGACGTCGCCGAACCGTGTCGCCGAGTCGTGCACCGCTTCCTCGAGGCGGGCGGCGGCCTTGCCGGTCGGCGCGGCCAGGGCGACGCGCAGCGTCTGGCCGCGGGCGTGCGCCTGCTCGTGCAGGGCGACGAGCAGTCCCGCGACGGCCGTGGTCTTTCCGGTGCCGGGACCGCCCGTGATGACGGTCGTCCACTGCGCGGCGGCCCCGCGGCAGGCGACCTGCTGCTCGTCGTGACCCTCGCCGAACACGCGGTCGAGGGCCGCGTCGACCACGGCGGGGTCGTGGGGCGGGGTCGAGGCGGCGCGGCTGGTCAGGTCGTCGAGGACCTGGGTCTCCTGCTCGTGGTAGCGGTCGAGGTAGAGCAGCCCGTGCTCCCAGTGCAGCACGCCGAGATCCACCAGCGGGCTCGCGCCCACGGCGGCGGCCCACTCGGACGCCTCGGGCCACGGGAGGGGCTCGTCGACCGGCAGGTCGGGGACGGTCGCCAGGTCGAGGCAGATGGAGCCGGCGCGGACGGCCCGCGCGGTCAGGGCGATGGCGAGCAGCACGGTCGCGTCGGCCTCGCCGCCGAGCCGCCCCAAGTTGGTGGCGACGTGCACGTCCGCGGAGGTGATGACGCCGGCCGCGTTGAAGGTGGCGAGGAGCCCGTCCGCCGCCAGCGCGAGCCGGGCGTCGGTCGGGTCCACGACCTCGAAGACGTCACTCATCCACTGACTCCGTCCAGCAGGTCCGACAGCTCCTCGACGAGCGCGACCGGGGGCCGCCAGGCGAAGACCCCGCACGGCGCACCCGCGACCCGGGGCGTGTCCGGGCCGCACATGCCGCGCAGGTAGAGGTAGAGCACCCCGCCCAGGTGGGCGGCCGGGTCGTAGTCGGGCAGCCGCCAGCGCAGGTAGCGGTGCAGCACGACGACGTAGAGCAACGCCTGGAGCGGGTAGTCGGAGTGGCCCATCGCCTCGTCCAGCACCGCCGGTCGGTAGTCGTGCGCGGTCAGCGGCGCCGCCAGGTCGCCCAGCCAGTTGGTCTTGTAGTCGGCCGTCAGGTAGCGCGTGCGGCCCTCGACCTCGACGCGCAGCACCAGGTCGATCGAGCCGGTGAGGTAGCCGGTCAGGGGCTGTCCGGACAGTCCGTCGTCGGCGGCGAGCGCCTCGGCGTAGCCCCGGACCGGGTCTCCCTCGGGCAGGTGCCGACGCAGCAACGGGGCAAGGTCGCCGAGGCGCACCGTGTCCACGGGGTACGCCGCGTCGTCACCGCCTGCCAGCGGCAGCTCGAAGTCGAGCTCGGTGAGCCGGTCGGAGGCCGCCACCTCGAGCAGCGTGGCGTCCGCCGCGAGCGGCCCCAGGGGGCTCGTGCACACGGCGACGAGCGCGTCGGCGAGCTCGTCGGCGTCGAGGTCCACCGGCCACCAGACCCGCTGCTCGGCGACGTGGGTGAGCACCTCGGCCCGGAAGTCGGCGGCACCGGGGTCGGCGTGCTCGAGCACCGCGTGGACCAGCGACCCGAAGGTGGCGCCCACCGGCAGCGTGGCCATCGGCGAGGGCGTGGCCGTGAGCGAGAGGTCCGGGTCGGCCGTGGCGGCCTCGACGTCGAGCAGGCCGAGGTCGTCGTCCTCGAGCTCGGGCACCTCCTCGGGCTCGGAGAGGGTGCGCTCGGCGCCGTGCGGGGTAGAGGCCGCCGCGGAGAGCGAGGAGTAGGAGGTGCGGCGCCAGGCCGTGTCGACCGCGCGGGTGAAGCGGCGTGCCGCGAGCTCGTGGGGTGAGTGCTCGAGGGGCGTCGGGTCGGGCGGCGGACTGTCGGCGAGCTCGGGCTCGGGCCCGCCCGCCGCCCGCCAGTGCCCGAGGATCTCCACCACGCGGTCGTCGTCGACGACGGCCTGCTCGTCGGGCACGGCGGCCGTCCCGGGGCGGCGCCCGAAGAGCATCCGGTGCAGGGGGGAGGCCGGGGTGTTGAGCGCCGCCGGGGCATACCAGGCCACGACCTGCGACTGGGCCCGGGTGAGCGCGACGTACAACAGGCGCAGCGACTCGCCGCTGTCCTCACGGCGGTGCCGCGCGACGTGGTCCCCGCGCCACGGGCTGGCTCCGCCGACGTCGCGGGCGCGACGCCCCTCGGTGTCGTGGAAGAGGGGCACGTCGGGGTCGTTGCCGGTGTAGCGGTTCCACAGGGTGGGGACGTAGACGATGGGGTACTGCAGGCCCTTGCTCCCGTGGATCGTCACCAGCTGCACGGCCTCGGCGTCCGAGTCGAGCCGACGGGTGCGCTCGGAGGCCACCTCGACCTGCTCGTCGTCCACCTGGGCGCGCAGCCAGGCCAGCAGCCCGACGATGCCGAGGCGCTCGTCGACCGACAYCTTGTGCAGGGCCTCGCCGATGTGGCGGAGGTCGGTCAGGGTGCGCTCGCCGCCGACCCGGGCCAGCACCCGGGCGGTGAGGCCCTCGACCACCGTGGCCTCGAGGACGGCGGCCACTCCCCGGGCGGCGAAGACGTCGGCGAGGGTGCGCACCCGGTCGGCGAGCCGGTCGGTCTCGTCGTCGCCGCCGGCGTCGAGGTCGAGGGCGGAGACGCCGAAGAAGGACGTGAGTGCGGCCGCGCGGACGCGGTCGGTGCGGTGCGGCTGCTCGACGGCCTCGAGGAGGGTGAGCCACTCGGTCGCCGCGGGCGTGTGGAACACGGTGCCGCCCGAGCTGATCACCGCGGGGACACCGAGGTCGGCCAGGGCCTCCTGGACGGCCTGGAGCTCGGACCGACGGGCGGCCAGCACCGCGACGTCACCGGGCGCCACCGGGCGACCCGCGAACGTGGCCCCGCCGAGGAGCAGCCGCTTGATCTCGCGGGCGACGTCGAGCGTCACGTGGTCTCGCCACCGCCCGACGGCCACCTTGGCCCGGGGTCCAGCCCCGATCTCGGCGCGGCGGACGACGCGGACCCGGAACGGGTCGCCCGCGCCCTCGAGCCGAGAGCCCGGGTGGGACGCCTCCACGGGGTGCACCACGATCCGCTCGTCGCCGAGCTCGGCGGCGCGGAGCATCGCCTGGAGCCGCTCGAGCAGCGCCTGGTCGGAGCGGTAGTTGACGCCCAGGGTCTGCGTGGTGCCCGCGGTGCGGGCCGCCTCGAGGTAGGTCACGATGTCGCCACCGCGGAAGGCGTAGATCGCCTGCTTGGGGTCGCCGATGAGGACCATCGTGGCGGCACCGGTGAACGCGCGGTCGAAGACCTGCCACTGCACGGGGTCGGTGTCCTGGAACTCGTCGATCAGCACGACCTTCCACCGGTGCCGCATGCGGGCGCGGGCGGGGGCGTCCTCGTCGGCCAGGGCGTCGGCCAGCTGGACCAGCAGGTCGTCGTAGCTCAGGACGCCCAGCCGGCGCTTGCGGGTGTCCAGCTCGTCCAGCACGTCGAGGGCGAACTGGACGCGCGCCGCCGCCTCGGAGTCCGGGGCCTCGGCGAGCGCCAGGTGCGGCTCGACCACCGCACGGGGGTCGCCGACGACCTCGCGGGCCATGCGCAGGGCGACGTCGCGCGACCACGGCGGCGTCCGCTCGCCGGCGAACCGGGCGAGGTAGAGGTCGTCGACCACCTCGGTGGTGAGCTGATCGAGGTCCTCCACCAGCGTGGCGGACGCGTCGGTGTCTCCCGCCACCCCCAGGCTGCGCAGCACCAGCTGGCAGAACTGGTGGATGGTGGCGATCGTCGCCGCGTCGAAGGTGACCAGCGCGTCGGTGAGCCGTCGCGTCCGCCCACGCCGCTCGGCGTCGTCGGCGTCGAGCAGCCAGGTGTGCAGGTCGCTGGGCTCGCGCACGCCGGTCGGGTCGGCGAGCACCTCGGCCGCCTCGACGAGCTGGGAGCGCACGCGCTCGCGCAGCTCCTGGCTGGCCGCCCGGGTGAAGGTGACCACGAGCATCTCGTCGAGCGTCGCCTCGCCCGCGGCGACGTACTTGGTGACGAGGGCCGCGATGGTCCAGGTCTTGCCGGTGCCGGCGCTGGCCTCGAGCAGGGTGGTCCCGGTCGGGAGGGGGTCGAGGATCGAGAACGTCTTCACAGCGACCTCACCAGCTCGCGCCCGTCGCTGAGCAGCGGGCCCCACGTGAGCCAGGCGTAGTGCGCGAGCCGGTGCGGTGCCGGTCCCGTCTCGTCGCCCCGCAGGGGTGCGGCGAGCAGGGAGTACGGCGCGTGCTCGCCGAACGCGCGGACGTGCCAGGCATCCTGGTCCTCGCGCGGGAAGCCGGACTCGTTGAAGCGCGGCGTCGTCCACTCGCGGTCGGCCTTGACGTCGGGATCGGCGTCACGGCCGGTCATGGCGAACCGGTAGTCCTCGGCGTAGGCCAGCGAGGTCCGCACCGGCAGGGGCAGGGGCTCGCACTGGCCGCGGTCGTGGACGTCGATGAGCTGGCGGAGCCACTCCCGGGCCTCGTGCTGGGGCAGCGGGCGCACCATCGCGACCTGGCCCCCGCTGCGGTGCTTGCCGACGGTGTGCGCCGTCCAGTTCTCGTCCGGACGGCCGGCCGCGAGCACCAGCGCGTCGATCCAGGCGGCGAGGCGGTGCTTGGCGCCGAGGCTCGAGTAGCTGACCGAGACGAGGTTGTTGCCCCAGACGTTGCCGACGGTGCCGGTGAGCCGGCGGTCCCCGAGGTCGATGTCCACGTCGAGGGAGCGGGCCGGGCCGGTGCGCAGCGCCAGCCCGTGGGTGACGAGGGGGCGGACCTTGGCCACGATCGAGGTGAGCACGCCGACCCCGAGCTCGCCCGGGGGGAGCAGGCCGCGCAGCTGCTCGGCCACCATCCCGGTCTGCGGGTYGGCCCCAGCCAGCACGTCGCCGACGAGCCGGTCGCCGACGGCCCACTGCTCCAGGCCGTCGAGGACGATCGGGACGGCGTCCTTGGCCTCGTCGGCGTCGTAGGGCGTCGCGACGCGCAGGCGCCCGCGGAAGAAGCCACGCACCGGGTGCTTGAAGAAGTCGTGGAGGTCGGCCAGTGCGACGTCGCTCGAGGAGGCCGGGGCCGGCAACGGCTCGGGCACCAGCTCGCGGACCTCGGTCCGGGGCCGGCGTGCGGCCAGGGCCCCGGCGAGCGCCGTCTGGTCGAAGGTGAACGGCTCGGACCCGCTGAGGCGACCGGCGACGAGGTTGACCTCGTCGAACGGCTGGAGCGGGTGGTGGACGAGCACCCGGTCGCGCGCGGGATCCGCAGCGGTGCGGTCGACGGCGTCGAGCAGCTCGCCGAGCGGGACGGCAGGTGGGCGCGCGGCGCCGTTGTGCTCGCCGTGGCCGGTGTAGGTCACGACCAGCGTCTCGGTGGCGGCCCCGATCGCGTCCAGGAGGAGCTGGCGATCCTCGGACCGTAGGTCGCGCTCGCCGGTGAGGGGTCGCCGGGCCAGCACGTCGTCGCCGTCGATGGAGGCGATCCGGGGGAACACCCCGTCGTCGAGCCCGACCAGGCAGACGACCCGGTGCGGGACCGAGCGCATCGGGACCATCGTGCAGACGGTCAGGGTGCCGGTGCGGAAGTTGGAGCGTGTCGGTCGACCGCGCAGCCGGTGCTGGAGGAGGGCCCGGACGTCGGCGTGCCGCAGCGTGGTGGCGGCCCCGCTGACGCTGGTCGTGATGCGGCCCATCTCCCGGTCGAACTGCGCCAGCTGCCAGGCGTCGGCCAGCTCGGTCGCGGTGAGCGCGTGCACCGCGTCGGCGATGGCGGAGGTCCACTCCTCGACGGTCTGGGCCCGCTCGGCGCGCCCGGTGAAGGAGTGCAGCCGCTCCACGAGCTCGGCGAAGCGTCCGGCCAGCTCGAGGTCGCCGTCGCCCACGTCGTCGATCGGCAGGGTGCCCCCGACGAACCGGTGGCCCTGCCCGGACATCGCCGCGCCGAGGAGCACGCGTCGCATGCCGAAGCGCCAGGTGTTGGCGTCGACGGGGACGCCGAAGGCGCGGCGGTGCGTGGCGTCGTAGCCCCAGCGGATGCCGGACTCGGCCACCCAGTGCGACACGCGCTCGAGGTCGTCGTCGCCCCACCCGAAGCGGGCCCGGACCGGGTCCGCCCCGGCGAGGTCGAGGACCTGGGTGGCGGTGAGTCGTCCGCCGGCGAGCTCGACGAGGGCAGCTGCCACGCCGAGCAGCGGGTTGGTGGCGCCGAGCGAGCGGTCCGCGAGGCGCACGCGCAGCTGGTGGGCCGGGTGGCCGGCACCGTCGGCCGTGACGTCCGCGAGCCCGAAGCCGGCCGAGATCAGGGGTGCGTAGGACTCGATGTCGGGGCACATCACGAGGATGTCGCGCGGCTCGAGGGTCGGGTCGTCCTGGAGCAGGCCCACCAGCACCTCGCGGAGCACGTCGACCTGCCGGGCCGCGCCGTGGCACGCGTGGACCTGGACGGACCGGTCGTGCGGCGTGCGCCGGGCGCGGACGTCGGGCGTGGGGGCGGCGTTGGCCCGTAGGTCGTGCTGGAGCCAGCCGAGCATCGAGTCGGGCAGCGGCGGGGTCTCGCCGACCGTGACCGGGGCCTCGCCGAGCCCGCGCCGCAGCTCGCGGGCGTCGCGCCCGAGCGAGGCGAGCAGCGGGTGGCCGACGGCGTCGGCGGACGCGTCGCGGGTGCGCGGCACCGGACCCTCGGAGGCCGTCGGGGTGAGGGCGCGCCACAGCGTGGTGGACGCCTGGGGCAGCCAGAGATGGACCTCGCGCAGCTCGCCCAGCGCCTGCAGCAGGGCGACCTCGGTCACCGGCAGGCGGGTGTGGCCGAAGAGCGAGAGCCGCGGCGGCAGGTCGAGGTCGCCGCCCCCCGTGCGGAGCCGCTGCACGGTCTCGGTGTGCCGGACGTCGGGAGGGGTGGTGCCCACGTGGACCAGCAGGCGGCGCCAGAGCTCGGCCTGCCACCGCAGATCGGCGTCGAGCGGAGCCCCGGCACCGTCGGTGTCGCGTCCCTCGCGCCAGGCGGTGACCAGCGCCGGCCGCTGGACGGCGTACGACGCGAAGAGCCCCGCCAGCCGTCGGGCCACCGCGTAGCGTCGAGCCTTGCGCTCGTCACCGGGGTCGAGGTGGCCGAGGTGCCGGCTGAGGGCCTCGAAGCCGGTCTCGCCCAGGCAGTCGTCGATCACCTCGAGCAGCGGCCACGCGAGCCGGTCCGGCTCCCACGGGTCGTCGGAGTCCCGGCCGAGCAGCATCGCCACCAGGGAGTGCGGGGTCACGAAGTCGACCCCCGCGCACACCCCGTCGCCGAGCCGGGCGCCGACACCGAGCCGGTGGCTGAGCCGCTGGGTCAGCCAGCGCTCGACCCCGCGGGCCGGCACCACCACGACCTCGCGCGCGAAGGGGTCGTCGAGCGGCGTCGCCAGCAGGTCGGCGAGGCCGTCGGCCAGCGCGTCGGTGCGCTCGGCGACGTGGAGGTGCAGGGCCATGGCGTCACCCTGCCATCCGGCACCGACAGCACCTCGACCCGGACACGCGACGCGGAGCAGGTGCGCCCGACCTCGGGGGCTGGCTACCGTCGGGACATGGATACCCCGGTCGTGCTCCTGGACATCGACGGCACGCTCGTCGACTCGACCTACCACCACGCCATCGCGTGGCACCGGGCCTTCGCCCGCCACCACGTCGACGTACCGCTGTGGCGCATCCACCGCTCCATCGGGATGGGCGGGGACAAGCTGGTCGCCGAGGTCGCGGGCGACCGGGTCGAGGCCGACCACGGAGACGCGCTCCGTGAGCGCTGGGAGGAGGAGTACGCCGCACTGGTCGACGAGGTCACCCCGCTCCCGGGCGCCCGGGACCTGGTCGTCGACCTCCACCAGCGCGGCCTCGTCGTGGTGCTGGCGTCCTCGGGCGCCGAGCGCTTCAGCCACGAGGCCGTGCGGCTGCTGGACATCGCCGACGAGGTGGCGGCGGTGACGTCGTCGGACGACGCCGAGGACTCCAAGCCCGACGCCGACATCCTCGGCGTCGCCCTGGACCGGGTGTCGGGTCAGCGGGCGGTCCTGGTCGGGGACACGCCGTACGACGTCGAGGCGGCCTCCCGCATCGGCCTGGCGTGCGTGGCCGTGCTCACCGGCGGCTACGCGCGGTCCGAGCTCGAGGAGGCGGGCGCCGCCCTGGTGGTCGAGGCGCCGGCGGACCTCGTCGGGCTGGACTGGGAGGAGCTCGTACGTCCGGCGCGTCGCTGAGGCCCGCGCGGAGCGACGGGGGAAATGCCACGAGGGACACCGACCCCCATCGATGTCCCTCGCTGCCGTCCGTGGACGGCGTCTGCCCCTGCGGGGTCAGTGCTTGAACGCGTCCTTGACCTTCTCGCCGGCCTGCTTCACGTCCGACTTGGCCTGGTCGTTCTTGCCCTCGGCCTCCATGCGGTCGTTGTCGGTCGCCTTGCCGGTGGCTTCCTTGCCCTTGCCGGTCAGGTCCTCGGCCGCGTTCTTGATCTTGTCGTCAAGACCCATGACACACACCTCGTTCGCACGCTGGTTCCCGGACGGGCCGGGCTGCCCTCGAACCTGCCACCCGGCACCGCGTCGGCCAACACCCCTCGGGGTGGGCCTCCGGGCTCGGACCGGTCAACGCACGGCTTGCGCCGCCGCGACCACGTCGACGAGGCCGTAGCCCTTGTCGTACGACGTCGTCCCGAGCGGGCCCGGCTCGTAGGCCGCACCGTCGGTGAACTTGTGGGCCGTCGTCTTGAGGGCGGCCTCCACCTCGGCCGGCGTCGCGGCCGGGTTGGCCTGGAAGAGCTGGGCGACGATGCCGGCGATGTGGGGCGCCGCCATCGACGTACCGCTGATCGTGTTGAACGTGCCCACGTCGAGCGGGCCGGGGCCGTTCTCCGGGGCCAGGCCCGTCGAGCAGATGGCCAGGTAGAGCCGGCACGACGAGGTGATGTTCTCGCCGGGCGCCGAGATGTCGGGGTACGTCGACTGGTCGCCGGCGTGGCCTCGCGAGCTGAAGTCCGACACGGTGCCCTCGCGGGTGCCGGTGTCTTGGTCGTAGTAGGAGGCCACCGAGATGATGCCGCCCGTCGGGTCCATGCCGGGCGGGTTGGAGAGGCTCTCCGAGCCGTCGCCGCCGTCGTTGCCGTTCGCCCACACGGTCACGACGCCCTCGGCCGCCAGCGCCCGCTGGAGCTTGACCGTCGCCGACTCGGGGTCGAACGCGCCGCCGCCGGTGGGACCGTAGGAGTTGTTGGTGACCTTGATCGGCGGGCACTGCGCCGCCGGGACGCCCGCGCCGCAGGGGGCGTCGTGGTTCTCGAGGACCCAGTTGAGCGCCGCGTCGGCACCGATGATGAAGAGACCGGCACCGGTGGAGACGGACACCAGCCTCGCCCCGGGAGCGGCGCCCTGGAGCTTCTTGCCGCTGCTGAGGGTGACGGGGTTGCCGGCCACGATGCCGTTGACGTGGGTGCCGTGGCCGCCCGCCGAGAGGGTGTCGGTGTCGACGGAGGTGGGCACCCGCTGCACCGAGCAGAACGCCTCGAGCGGGTCGCAGAGCGTCTTGAGGTTGGCGACCACGGCGCTGCTGCCGTCGGCCTCCTTGAAGTACGGGTGGGTGGGGTCGACGCCGGAGTCGATGACCGCGACGCTCACGCCGTGGCCGGTGAGCTTCTGCCCGTCGGCCCCGGTGAGCGTCTGGGTCGCCTCGTAGCCACGGGTGGCCGTGTTGCTGCTGTCCTGGAACAGGTCGATCCCCTGGTTGCCCTCGACGTAGGTCACGCCGGGCTGCGAGCGCACCGCCTGCACCTGGCTGCCGGTGCCCGTGGCGACGACCACGCCGATCGCGTCGAAGCTGGTCACCGCCGTCATGCCGGTCGCGGCGACGGCGTCCCGCGCCTGCTGCAGGGTGGCGCCGTGCACCATCACCGCGGTGGGTGCGCCGGCGTCCAGGCCGGCGAGCTGGGTGACGAGCTGGGACGACAGGTCGGCACGGTCCCCGGACTCCGCCGCGGTGGCGGACGTCGGGACCGTGAGGCCGGTGGTGGCGACGAGGGCGACGGCGCCGACGGCCAGGCTCCTCGCCCATGTGGTGTTGATCCGCACGATCGAATCCCTCCACGCCTCGTCGCGTCGATGCGGTGCGACCCGGTCGGTCGGGTCACGAGGCGATGTGGGGCCCAACGAGCGGGTGTGCGCCGGGTCACGCCGGGTGGGGGAGGATGCCTCGCGTGGAGCACGTGTGGTGGGGCCTGGGGTTGCTGGTCGTCGCCCTGACGACGCTCGTCCTGGCCCGCGTCGCCCGGGTCCCGCTCGGCTGGCTGCCCCTGACCGCCATCCTGCGGGCGAGCGTCCAGCTGGCGGCCGTGGCGCTGATCCTGCGGGGCGTGCTCGCGGTGCCGTGGACGGTCGCCCTCTTCGTGCTGCTCATGGTGACGACGGCGACGTGGACGGCCGGGGGCCGGCTGGCCGGGCTGCCGGGCGCGCGCCGCATCGCGCTGGTGGGCGTGGTCGCCGGGGCCAGCGGCTCGCTGGTCCTGGTCTTCGGGCTGCGCCTCGTCGAGCTCGATGCACGGTACGTCGTCGCGGTCGGCGGCATCGTCATCGGCAACGCCATGAGTGCCGCGACCCTCTCGGGCCGCACCTTCCTGCGTGACGCGCGGGCGCGCCGCGACGAGGTCGAGGCGTGGCTCTCGCTCGGCGCCACCCCCACCCAGGCCTACGACGACGTCGGTCGCACCGCCGCGCGGGAGGCACTCCTGCCGACCCTCGACCAGACCCGTTCCACCGGTCTCGTCACCCTGCCGGGCGCCTTCGTGGGGGCCCTGTTCGGCGGCGCCACGCCCGTGGTGGCGGCCCAGTTCCAGCTGGTCGTGCTGGCCGCGATCGCCCTCACCATGCTCACCACGGCGGTGGTCGTGACCCGGCTCGCGGGCCGGGCGCCGTACGTCGTCGTGGCCGCCGACACCTGAGGTCCGGCCCGCGGATCGGGCGCACCCGGGCTGTCTTCGCGCGCGGTGCAAGCTGAGTCACTGGGTGACTCAGGTCCCAGCGGCGGGGCTGGCGTCGCGCGCGGTGCGAGCTGAGTCAGTGGGTGACTCAGGTCCCAGCGCCGGGGCTGGCGTCGCGCGCGGTGCGAGCTGAGTCAGTGGGTGACTCAGGTCCCAGCGCGCGGCCCACCGTTGCGCTCAGTGGTGCCGGAGCGCGTCGATGAGCTCGGCCTTGCTCATCGACGACCGGCCCTCGATGTCGAGCTCGGCCGCCCGGCGGCGCAGCTCCTCGACCGTGCGGTCCTCGTAGTCGGAGGCGCCGCCACCGCGCTCCCCGACCTTCGTGCGGCCCTGTGCGGCCGCGGCGTTGGCGATCCGCGCGGCCTTCTCCTTGCTGGCCCCCTCGTCGCGCAGCGCTTCGTAGACCTCGGGGTCCTTGACGCTCGGCCCCGGGTCCTGGTCCTGCTTCTTCTCGGCCATCGGTCCTCCTCGTCGCTGACCGACCGAGCCTGACACCGGCCGGGCCGCAACACCACCGGCCTAGGGGTGGTGAGTCACCGCCCCACCCACGTCACCGCGTCGAGAGCCACGCCCGGCCGTGGTCGCCGTCGTCGGACAGCAGCAGCACCTGGTCGTCGTGCGCCGCGACGGCGAGCACGTGCTCGCCCGCGGTCCGTGGCGGAGCGGCCGGCAGGGAGACCGGGCTCCACTCGTCGCCGTCGTCGCTGTGCCAGAGCGCGTACGCCGCCCCGTCGCTGGTCGTGGCCCACAGCCCACGTCCGCCATCGACCAGCGACGCCGCGAAGGGGCTGCTGCGGGCGTCGTCGGGGAGCGAGCCGAAGGTGGACGCCATCTCCCACCCGTCGTCGTCGCGGAGCCACGCGCCGAAGGAGTCCCCCCGGAGGCCCAGCGCGACGAGCCCGTCGTCGGTGGCCACCACCCGCTCGAGGTCGTCGAAGTCGTCGCTGCCGGGCACGTCGCCCCGCTCCCAGGTGCGGGCGTCGGGGGAGGTCCACTCCACGGGCTCCCGGTCCAGGGTGCCCGTGGCGTTGCCACCGCCCACGACCACCCACTGCCCGCCGTCCCAGGCCGCGGCCTGGGCGAGGGAGGTGAGGCCCTCCTCGTCGGCCAGGCCCGGCACGCCCTCCTCGATCGTGAAGTCGCGGCCGTCGGTGGAGTGCCACACGGCCGGACCGCTGGTCCGGTTGCCCGTGACCAGCCAACCCGGGGCTGCGCCCGTGACCGGACCCACGTTGGTCGCGGTGGCGCCGCCATACAGGTTGAAGGGGGCGAGTTGGTCGTCGAGCCCGCCGTCCCTCTCGAAGAACGTGGTGACCCGGGGGTTGCCGTGGGCGCCCCCGGAGCGGGCGCCGATCGCCACGACCGCGTCGCCCGAGCAGGAGACCCCCGCCAGGACTGCTCGGCGTCCCCAGTAGGTCGTCGCGGTGATCGGCAGGGCCTCCCAGGACCTGCCGTCGGTGGAGCCCCACACAGCGGGGCGGGCGTCCTGGGTCTCGCTCGGCTGGTCCAGCACCACGCCGCCGACGGCCCACCAGCGGTCGCCGCAGTGGACCGCGTCGCGCACCGCGATCCGGCCGGGTCTGCCGTCGGGGACGGGCAGCGACACGGCCGTCCATTCCGGGTCGACCTGCGACGAGCAGGAACCGAGCACCAGGGCGCCGGCCAGGATCCCGACGGCGCTGGCGGACACGCGGCGCACGGGCCGGCGATCCCACCTCGCGTTGCTCACGCCGCGAGCGTACGGCGCCCCACCGACGTCGCGACCCGCCCGACGGACGGTCCTCAGACCAGGTGCACGGCCAGCAAGGCGACGTCGTCCTTCAGCTGCCCCACGAGCAGGTCGTCGAGGATCGCGTCGACCAGTCGCCTCGTCGGGAGGTGGTGGCGCGCGCTCGCCGACCGGGCCAGGCGGGCCAGGCCGTCGTCGAGGTCCTCACCCCGGCGCTCCACCAGCCCGTCGGTGTAGAAGAGCAGGGTCGAGCCGGGTTCCATCCGCACGTCGCCCTCGGGGCGCTCGACGTCCGGCGCCAGGCCGACCAGCGGCGAGATCTCCGTCTCGAGCCACCGGGTGCCGCCCGCAGGCTCGATGAGCAGGGGTGGTGGGTGCCCGGCGTTGGTCCACCGGACCCGGCCGTCCTCCACCCGCGCCACCACGAGGGTCGCGAGGGCCTCGATGCCCAGTGACTCGAGTGACCGGTCCAGCTGCTCGACGGTCGACGAGGGGGACCCGTCGCCGGCCTGCAGGTGGGCCCGCAGTGCGGTCCGGAGCTGGCCCATGTCGGCGGCCGCCTTCATGTCGTGGCCGACCACGTCGCCGATCACCAGCGACGTCGTCCCGTCCGCCATCAGCAGGGCGTCGTACCAGTCCCCGCCCACCTGCTCGCGGGCGGCGGCCGGGCGGTAGCGGGCGGCCAGCCGGAGCCCCGGCACCTCCGGCAGGGTGGTGAGCAGGGCGCTCTGGAGGATGCGTGCGGTCTCGACGCGCTCCTCGAGGAGCAGCGCCCGCTGGACGGCCGAGGCGGTGTACGACGCGAGCGCCGAGATGGTGACCCGGTCGTCGTCGGTGAAGGTCCGCTCCTCGGGCCACAGCAGACCCAGGACGCCGAAGACCCGTCCCTCGACGCCCAGCGGCTCGAAGACCCGGGCGACGCCGGTTGCGCTCGTGGTGCCGACCGCGGGATAGGCGAGGTTCTGCTCGTCGGGTCCGCTGAAGAACAGGGGCTTGCGAGCGTGGAAGACGTCTCCGAGCGGGGTGGTGGAGTCGGCCGGCACGTCCTTGAACTGCCGGGCCCGTGCCCACTCGCGCCTGCTCTCGACGAGCAGCATGCGGTCCCCTCGCTCGTCGTGGTCCTCCCCGAGCTCGCCGAAGGCGTCGAGCGTTGCGGCGGCCGAGTGCAGCCACAGCACGGCGTGGTGGCACCCGAGGTGCTCGCGGGCGACGTCCTCGAGCGCGGTCGCGACGTCGGTCACCGTGCGGGTGTCGGTGAGGGCCTGGCTGAGCTTGAGCAGCACGTTGGCCCGCCACACCAGCTGGGTGGCGTAGTCGATGCCCTCGTCGGCCAGGCGCCGGAGCTCGCGCTGGGCGATCTCGGCCGAGCAGGCCGCGGCCAGGTCCTCCAGCAGCTCGAGGTCGTGGGCCGTCCACTCCCGCGGCTCGGCGTCGATCGCGCACAACGACCCGATGACGCGTCCCGCGTGGTCGCGCAGCGGCCAGCCGGCGTAGGCGATGACGTCGAGGTCCTCGATCGCGCGGTTGTCGCGCAGCCTCGGGTCGACGCGTGCGTCGGCGATGACGAGCGGCGCCCCGTCGGCGACGACGTACTGGCAGAAGGAGTGCGACAGCGGGGTCTGGCGCGAGCGCTGGTAGCTCTCCGGCAGCCCGGCGGCGCCGGGGAAGACCTGGCGCCTGGCCTCGACGATCGACACCAGCGCCACGGGCACGCCGAGCGTGTGCCGGACGAGCCGGGCATACCGGTCGAAGGAGGGGTCGGCAATGTCGCCTGGGTCCTGCGCGGGCACCGGCCTGCTCCCATCTCCCGAGCGGTCGACGTCGAGAGCGTAGGCCAGCACCGGTGTCGACGGGGCTGGTTTGCCGCAGGCTCACCCGACTGGGTGACGACGACCCGAGGTCAGTGGTGGAAGCCGCTCGGCTGGTCCTCCCGCGGCATCGGGGCGGACAGGTCGTCCATCCACTCGGTCGCGACCGAGAGGTCCCGCAGGAAGAGCTCGGCCATGTCGTGGCTGAAGCCGTTGCGCACCACGATGCGCAGCACCGCCAGGTCCTCCCGGTTCGGGGGCATCGTGTAGGCGGGCACCAGCCAGCCGCGCTCGCGGAGCTTGCGGGACATGTCGAAGACGTCGAACTTGGTGACCTCGGCATTGACGCTGAAGGTCACCACGGGCAGCTCACTGCCGTCGGTGATCACGTCGTACTCGGGCATCGCGCGCAGGGCGTCGCCGATGTGGCGAGCGACGTCCTGGCAGGACTGCTGGACCTCGCGGTAGCCCTCCCTGCCGAGTCGCAGGAACTGGTAGTACTGCAGGACCACCTGGGCGCCGGGACGCGAGAAGTTCAGGGCGAAGGTGGGCATGTCGCCCCCGAGGTAGTTCACGTGGAAGACGAGGTCCTCGGGCAGGTGCTCGGTGTCGCGCCACAGCACCCAGCCGACCCCGGGGTACACCAGCCCGAACTTGTGTCCCGAGGCCTGGATCGAGACCACGCGGGGAAGCCGGAAGTCCCACACCAGGGCGGGCTGCAGGAAGGGGGCGATGAAGCCTCCGGAGGCGGCGTCGACGTGCACCGGGACCGAGATGCCGCTGCTCTTCTCGTAGTCGTCGAGGACGGCACAGATCTCCTCCACCGGCTCGTAGCTCCCGTCCATGGTGGAGCCGAGGACCGCGACCACGCCGATGGTGTTCTCGTCGACGTACTCCAGCAGGTGGTCCGCGGTGAGGTGCAGGACGTCGCCCTCCAGGGGCACGTAGCGCGGCTCGACCTCCCAGTAGTTGGCGAACTTCTCCCACACGACCTGGACGTTGGCGCCCATGATGATGTTGGGCCGCTCGGTCGACTCGCCCGCCGCCCGGCGGGCGGTCTGCCAGCGGCGCTTGAGGGCCATCCCGGCGAGCATGCACCCCTCGGAGCTCCCGGTGGTCGAGGTGCCGACGCTGGTGGCGGCGTCCGGGGCGTGCCACAGGTCCGCGAGCATCCGGACGCACCGGGACTCGATCTCGGCGGTCTGCGGGTACTCGTCCTTGTCCACCATGTTCTTGTCGACCGTCGCGGCGTACAGCCTGTCGGCCTCGTCATCCATCCAGGTCGTCACGAAGGTGGCCAGGTTGAACCGTGCGTTGCCGTCCAGCATCACCTCGTCCAGGACCACCTGGTAGGCCGTCTGCGGGAGCATCGGCCCGTCGGGGAGCCGGTCCCGCGGGACGTTCACCATGCCCGCCCGGGTGAAGCGCGGCACGACGGTCAGGTCGGGCGCGGGTTGGTCCGGCTTCGTCCACACGGCCATGGTGTCCCCTTCGGATGAGCCCGCATCGAGCGGGTGGCCGGGTGTCGTCGGCCACCATCCACCGTCCGTGCGCGACCACGCCGGGCGCATCACCCATGGTGGATGATCAGCCGGGCGTGGCCTTCGTGGTCCACTCGCGGCGCGAGCAGGGCGCGGGCGAGGGAGGCCGAACGTGAGGTGGTCCCGACAGGGCTGGACGGCGGCCCTCTTCATCGTGGGGTCGACCTGCTTCCTCGTCGGCCCCCTGCCCGGCTTCGTCGACCTCGTCGGTCCCGGGATCGACGCGGCCGTCTTCTTCGTCGGCTCGTTGTTCTTCACCGCCGCCGCGAGCGTCCAGTGGGTCGACACCAAGGCGTCGGCGCACACCGCGACCGACCTGTGGAGCAGCGGCGTGCAGCTGGCGGGCACGGTGTTCTTCAACGTCTCCACCCTCCGGGCGCTCAGCACGTCCCTGGGCTCGACGGACTACGACCAGCTCGTCTGGCGCCCGGATGCCTTCGGGTCGGTGTGCTTCCTCGTCTCCGGATGCCTGGCCTACGTGGTGGTGGCGGGCCGGTTGCTGGCCCGGCCTCCGGCCACGGTGGACGGTGCGATGGCCGCCCTGAACCTCGCGGGGTGCGTCGCCTTCGGCGTCGCGGCCCTCGCGGCGTACGTCGTGCCGGGTGCCGACTCGGCGACCCGGGTCGCGGTGGCGAACGCGGGCACGGCCGTCGGCGCGCTGGCGTTCCTCGTGGCCGCGGTGCTGCTGCTGCGGAGCGATGTCACCCGCAGCGGCGATCTCACCCGGAAGGGATGAGGTCGACGGGGCCCGGTCGGAGCAGTCTCGTGGCGGATGCCGACCGCCGACACCAGCCCAGGAGGCAACGTGAACACCGCCGCAGACACCGACGTCCACGGGCCCGTGGACTTCCTGCTCATGGAGTTCCCGCGCAGCGGACTCACCGGGGAGGCAGGCGCAGCCCTGCGCGACCTGGTCGAGCAGGGGACCGTGAGGCTCTATGACCTGACGGTCATCAGCAAGGCCAGCGACGGTGCCATCGACGTGCTCGAGCTGACCGACCCGGCCTCCGGTGCCGGCAGCTTCAGCTGGTTCGCCGGTGCCCGCTCGGGCCTGATCAGCGACTCCGACATGGCGGAGGCCGCCGCAGCCATGGAGCCCGACACGGTGGCCGCCCTGATCATCTACGAGAACAGCTGGGCCATCCCCTTCGTAGCCGCCGCGCAAAGCAGCGGTGGCGAGGTGATCGCCAGCCAACGGATTCCGGCCGCGGACGTGGCCGAGGCCCTCGACGCGCTCGAGCTGGCCTGAGGAGGAGGAGCACGATGCCAGGACTACTCAGGGGCGTGGCCCGCACCGCGGTGATCGCGGGGACGGCCAGCTCGGTCAGCGGTCGCGTCCAGCGACGACAGGCCGCGAAGTTCGCCGACCGGGACGCCGCGACCGCCGCCCAACAGCAGCAGGCGTACCAGCAGTACGCCGACCCGCCTCCCCAGGCCGCCCCGGCACCGGCAGAGCCGGCGGCCGACCCGCTCCAGCAGCTCAGTGAGCTCGGCGACCTCAAGGACCGGGGCATCCTGACCGACTCCGAGTTCGCGGCCCAGAAGGCCAAGATCCTCGGTCTGTGAGGGCAGGAGACGACATGCTCGCAACGGCGCGGGCCGCGTTCCACGCCCTCCCCGGGCCCGGCGCGGTCCTGCGCGCCACGGAGGCAGCGGCCCAGTGGGCCGGCGGGCGGTTGCTGGACGAGGTCGGGAAACGGGTGGACCTGACGCCGCTGGTGGCCCAGGTGGTCGACCTGGACAGCCTCGTGGCCGACCTCGACGTGGACGCCATCGCCCGCCGTCTGGACGTCGACGCGGTGGCCGGGCGCCTGGACGTCGACGCGGTCGCCCGGCGCCTGGACATCGACGCCGTCACCGACCGGCTGGACCTGGTGGCGCTGGTCGAGACCGTCATCGCCGAGATAGACCTGCCGGCCATCATCCGTGACTCCACGGGCTCCGTCGCCTCCAGCACCGTGCGCGGGGTCCGCATGCAGAGCGTCTCGGGTGACGAGGCGATCGCGCGCGCTGTCGATCGGCTCCGCCTGCGTGGTCGTCACCGCCCCGTGCCGGAGCCGAGGGCGGACGGCGTCACGTGAGCCAGCCGCCGCTCTCCGCGGTACCCCTGGAGGCACGCGCCTTCCAGGGCCGCAACGCGGGACTGGTCACACGCTCGATCGCTGCCGTCGTCGACTCGGCCGTGGTCGGCCTCGTCCTGGTGTCGGCCTACCTCGGGCTGAACGGGCTGCTCTTCATGATCGATCCGCGGGGCTTCTCCTTCCGCGCCGCCGACCTGCTGTTCAGCCTGGCGCTGGCCTGGGGCGTGAGCGTGCTCTACCTGACCGCCTGCTGGGCCCTGACGGGCCGCACCTACGGCTGTCACGTCATGGGACTGAGCGTCGTGGACCGACGTGGTCGTCGGCCCCGCCTCTGGACCGCGCTGGTGCGGGCGGGATTCTGCGCGTTCGTCCCGATCGGGCTGCTGTGGTGCGGGTGGAGCCGCACCAACCGGTCGCTGCAGGACCTCTTCCTGGGCACGCGAGTGGTCTACGACTGGATCCCCCACCCGACCGCGGTGGAGGTCCCGGCGCCGCGGTCATCCCCGGAGGATGAGGCTGCGGCGGTCCGTCGGGACCACGCTGGTGGGACCCTTTGAAAGGACTGACCATGTCTGATCGCAACGCCGGTGTCTCGTCCCACACTCGCTCCAGGTCGGCTCAAGGCACGCCGGGCGCGGGCTCCGAGGACTGGGTGGAGAGCCCCACCCTGTGGGTGGGATGGATCGCCTTCGCAAGCATGATGATGATGTTGCTGGGCGCGCTGCACGCGATCCAGGGGCTCGTCGGCCTCTTCCGCGACGAGTACTACCTGGTGGGCAAGAACGACCTCGTCGTCCACGTCGACTACACGACGTGGGGCTGGGTGCACCTGATCGCCGGCATCCTCATCGCGGTGGCCGGTGGAGCGCTGCTGGCCGGACAGATGTGGGCGCGGGTCGTCTGCGTGCTGTTCGCGTTCGGCAGCGCGATCCTCAACATCGCGTTCCTGTCGGCGTACCCGATCTGGTCCACGATCATGATCGTCATGGACGTGCTGGTCATCTGGGCCGTCACCGTCCACGGCAAGGAGATGCGGGACGCCCGCGGCTGGAACTCCTGAGTCCTGATCCGACGGGGCGGGACGATGCCATGACCGACGACCAGGCCGGCACGCGCGGCGACGACGCTGAGCTGCAGCGCCTCCGTCAGCGGGTCGCGGGGCTCGAGGCCGAGCTGGCAGCGACCGCGTCCGCCCCACCGGCAGGAGAGCCCCACCAGCGGTGGCGGACGGTGGTGTCGGCCGTCCTGATCGTCGTCGCGTGCGTCCTGGCGCCTCTGGCGGTGACGGCCGTCTGGGCCGACCGGCAGATCTCCGACGCCGACCGGTACGTCGCGACGGTGGCCCCCCTGGCGGACGATCCGGCGGTCCAGGCGGCCGTGGCCGACCAGGTGAGCACGGTGGTGCTCGAGAAGCTCGACGTGCCCACGCTGACCTCCGACGTCGTCGACGGTCTGGCCCAGCAGGACCTGTCCCCCCGGGCGGTCGCCGGGCTGAGGGCGCTCTCGGTGCCGTTGACCAACGGCATCGAGAGCTTCGTCCGCTCCTCGGTGGACAAGGTGGTCGCCAGCGACCAGTTCGCGCAGGCCTGGGTGCAGGCCAACCGCACCGCCCACACGGCGGTGGTGCGACTGCTCTCCGGGGACCAGGGCGGCGCCGTGACGGCGCAGGGCGACGAGGTGACGATCAACCTGGCCCCGATCGTGGCCCAGGTGAAGCAACGCCTCGTCGACTCGGGCTACACGGCGGCCGACAAGATCCCGGAGATCGACACCTCGTTCGTTCTCGTCACCTCCGACGCGGTGACGAAGGCCCAGCGCTTCTACAGCCTGCTCGACACGCTCGGCTTCTGGCTCCCGATCGTCTCGCTCACCCTCCTCGCTCTCGGCGTGTACGCCGCCCGTTCCCGTCGCCGGGCCCTGATCGCCGGGAGCCTCGGGTTCGTCGTGGGCATGGTGCTGCTGGGGGTGGGACTCGCGGTGGCCCGGCTCCTCTACCTCGACGCCGTGCCGTCCGACGTGCTGCCCTCCGACGCCGCCCGCTCCGTCTTCGACACCCTCGTGCGCTTCCTGCGCACGGGTCTGCGTGCTGTCGCGATGCTGGGCCTCGTCGTGGCGCTGGGCGCGTTCCTGACGGGCCGGTCCCCGACGGCCGTGCGGACCCGGGAGGTCCTCAGCCACGGGATCGGAGGGGTCCGCGACAGCGCCGAGGCGCACGGGGTCCAGACCGGCAGGGTGGGTCTGTGGACGGGCGAGCACAAGCGTGTCCTGCGGGCCGCGGTGGTGCTGCTGGGCGGCCTCGTGCTCCTCTTCTGGTCGCAGCCCACGGCAGCGGTCGTCGTCTGGACGGCCGTCGGGGTGCTGGTGGGCGTCGGGCTGGTGGAGCTGATCAGTCGGCCCGCCGTCGCGGCGGACGCGCCGACCGATGCGCCCACGGACGTGCCGGTCGCCTGAGGTCGGGAGACCCGCCGCCAGTGGTCAGGCGCTGCGCCCGCCGCCGAGCCCCGTGACGCTCGTGGCGTCGGTGCCGTGGGGGTCGGCGAGCAGCCCGAGCTCCCAGGCACGACGTACGGCGTCGTTGCGCCGGTCAGCGCCCAGCTTGCGCAGCAGGTTGCGCACGTGGGTGCGCACCGTGTTGACGGAGATGAACATCGCGGCGCCGATCTCGGCGGTGGTGGCGAGGTCGTTGAGGTAGCCCAGGACCTCCAGCTCCTTGCTGGTCAGCGGCTCCACCACGAGGGGCCGGGAGATCCCGCGCGACTCGAGCGCGGGCAACCGCCGTCGGACCCCCGCACCACCGGATCGTCCGGGGACGCGTCCGGGGTTCGGCGCATCGCCGCCCGGGCGGCCCACCGGGTCGGTGCTCACCAACCACGGGTGGGCGACCTGGAGCTCGTCGTGGGCGCGCAGGAGCTGTCGGACGGCCGGAGGAGCCTCGGTGAAGGGCCGCCGCATCTGCTGCGGGCAGGCCAGGCCCAGGGCCTGGGTGACCAGGGAGACGGCCGAGGTCTCGTCGCCCGCGCGGAGCCAGAAGCCGGCGTCGTCAAGGGCCACGCTGACCTGCAGCTCGAGCGGCGGGTCGCCGTGCCACGACGCCATCTCCAGGGAGATGCGACCGTCCGGCTCCTCCGTGGTGAGGCCTCCCTCGGCGGCGGCGTGGACGGCCGCGGTGAGGTCGATCCAGTCCGAGACCCACGCGGGAGCCTCCCGCTGGGCGAGGGACGCTCGGGCCGTGGCCAGCGTGGCGCGCGATCCGGCGAACTCCCCGTTGGCGTGCAGCAGGCGGGCCCGGACGACGTCGAGCAGGACGTCGGTGACCGGGTCGAGCAGTGCTCTGCGCAGGTCCGCCTGTGCGACCTCCTGGCGCGCGGCCCGCACGTGGGACCTCTCGGTCAGCAACCACGCGCGGGCGACCGAGGCGCAGGCGGCGGGCGAGCCCGACCGGGCGGGGAGGTCGGCCACGCGCTCGTCCACCTGCTGCAGGAGGACCGACGCCTCGCCGGCGTCGCCGAGGACGACCGCCAGCAGTGCTCCCCGGGTGAGAGCAGTGAGTGCGAGCTCTCCACGCCGATGGCCGCCGGAGTCGGCGGCGTCGAGTGACGCGGCCTTCGCCTCGTACAGGTTCCCGCTCCACATGAGGAGACCGGACCGGAGGAGGGCCATCTGGCGTCGGAGCTCCGGGCGGAGGTCCGGCTCGGACGGCAGCAGGGTGGTCAGGTGCCGCTCGGCGACCCGCAGCGCCTCGAGCCCGTGCTCGGTGTCGTGCTCGGCCGCCGCGAGGGCGGCCTCGAGCAGCTCCACCGAGAAGGCGTCGGCCGACGTGGCGGACCCGTCGCGCGACAGCCGGGTGCGAGCGTCCGCCAGCGCGGCCCTGGCCTCGGTCACGCCGCCGGCCCGCAACGCGAGGGCGGAGCGCACGATCGCTGCCTGGCCTCCCTGCGTCGTCGCCGGCATCGCCTCGAAGATGGCGGCCACCGACGTGTCGAGACGAGCGTCGAGCATCTGGCCAACCGCCAGGTTCTCGACGAGGTAGGCCGCGGCATCGCTCCACAGCCCCGCCGCTGCGGCGTGCACCGTGGACTCGTGCAGGTTGCCGCAGTGGGCCCACCACCGTGCAGCGAGGCCGTGCAGTCCGGCGAGGAGGTCGGGACGCTCGGCCCTCAGGCGGTCGCGCAGGAAGTCGCGGAACAACGGCTGGTACTCGTACGTGGTCGGGGTCCCCGGGACACAGCCCATGAAGGCGTTGGAGCTGGCCAGGAGTCCCATCGCCCCCCGCCCGTCCAGTCGGCCGCTGAGGGCCTCGAACAGGCCGATCGGCAGCTCGTCGGGGACGCTCGTGCGCAACATGAGCTCGCGCAGGTCCGGAGGCTGGGCGTCCAGGACCTCCCTGGCCAGGTAGTCGCTCAGGGCCGGCTCGGCACCGGTGAACCCGGCCAGCGCCGCGTCGGTGTCGGCGGAGCCGCGGAGGTGGGCCGCGGCGAACGCGAGGCCGGCCGCCCACCCGCGGGTCTTGTCGAGGAGGACCGTCAGCTGGGCCTCGGTCAGGGAGATCCCCTCCCCGAGGAGCAGCTCGGCCGCCTCCATGCGGACCAGGCGCAGGTCGTCGCCCGTGATCTCGGCGAGCCCTCCGGCCAGGCGGTAGCGGTGGAGCGGGAGCGCGGGTTCGGAGCGGGTGAGCAGGACGACCCGGAGGCTGTCCCACGCCTCCTCCATGTACTGGTCGAGCTCGCCGTGCAGGGCGGCGTCCGGGACCTCCTCCTCCACCACCAGCACGACCGGGCCGCTCCGCGCGGCGACGCTGCGCGTCAGGTCACCCAGGTGCTGGATGTCGGGGGCGGGTCCCGACCGGAGCCGGTCCCTGGGGCCACCTCCCTCGGTCAGCAGCCAGGCGGTCACGTCGTCCCAGAAGCCGGTACCAGCGTCGTCCGTCCGCTGGGCCGACACCCGCAGCAGGGGCCCCGGCACCCGCCCGGTCGCCAGCCAGCCGGACAGCAGGACGGTCTTGCCGGCCCCGGCGGGCGCGCTCACCAGCGTCAGGGTGCTCGCGGCCACGGCGTCGTCCAGCAGCTCGACCAGACGCGGGCGCAACACGGACCCCACCGGGGTCGACCCCCGCGCAGCAAGGCCGTGGTCCCGCAACGACACCGGGTCGGTCGTGCCTCTGCCTGCAGCGGCGTCCATGGCGCTCCTTCGTGCGGTAGGGCAGGGGCTGTCGACCCAGAGACCCTGATTCGAGGCTCGATGAGGCACACCATCGGGGGCAGGGTCTTTGGTCCCACGCGTATGGGTAGGACGTCACGGCGCCCGTCGCGCGATCGTCCTTCCTCGTCCGGACGGGATGATGACCGTGCCGTTCGGGACGCCGTCCACTGGTGTCGAGCATCGAGGACGGGCCGATCAGGTGAGCAGTGAACCCCAGGGACCCAGGCTGCACGTCGTGGAGCGTGAGGCGTCGCCGGACCCGACGCGGCAGTTCATCGACGCTGCCTCCGGTCACCTCCCGCCCCGGATCGGGGCGTGGGTCGAGCGGGCGTTCTCGCGCTGGCCGGGGCGGGTGCTCACGGCGAGCACCACGAGCTTCGCGCGCATCGAGCTCTTCGACCGGTCCATGACGATCGCGGCCCAGTTCTTCACCTCGATCTTCCCGATCCTGCTGATGGCGGCGACGTGGCTGGGCCCGGACAGCACGTCGCTCGGGGACGCCACCGGCATGCCGGCGCGCGCCCAGAGCGTCCTGGACCAGGCGATGAACGGGTCGGAGAGCGCCAGCTTCGGCGTCGCGGGCGTGCTCTTCGTCCTGGTGTCGGCGACCAGCCTGTCCCGCGCCCTGACGCGAGCCTTCGCCGCGGTCTGGTCCCTGCCGCGCCCGACCTCGACGCTGGGCTCGGCATGGCGGTGGCTCGCGGCCGTGGTGGCGCTGGCGCTGGCGGTCACGGTGACGTTGACGCTCACCCGCCGGCTGGCCGAACAGCCACCTCGCGGGATGTGGGCGATGGTGCTGGCGTTCCTCGTGAGTCTCGCCCTCGGGGTGTTCGTGCCGTGGGTCCTGCTCTCGCGCCAGGTCGGTGTCCGTCTGCTGCTCCCCGGCGCCGCGCTGGTCGCCGTGGTCATGGCGTTCGTCCGCCCCGCCGCCGCCGCGTGGGTGCCCCGTGCCCTCGAGTCGAGCGCCGGTCGCTACGGATCCATCGGTGTCGCCTTCACCTACCTGGCCTGCCTCTACGCCCTGGCCTTCATCTGGTTGGTCACCGCCGTCGTCGGGCAGGTGGTCGCCACCGACGAGGGCGCGTTCGGCCAGTGGGTCCGCGGCGAGACGGACGCGATCGGCACGACCAGCCGCGGTGGCCGGCGGCCGCCGGCCGTCGAGAGGTCGGGGTAGCCGCATGGCCCGCCGCGTCCTGGTCCCGCGGACGTACAGCGTCGTCCTGGTCCTGGTGGCCCTCACCTTCGTCGTCAGCAGCTCCGCGGGCGCCCAGGGACAGCCACTGGGGGTGTTGCTGCAGGTCGCCACCGCCTGGTTCGCCCTGGTGACGGCGCGGGCACAGCGCCCGACCCGACTCCTCGTGGTGCCACTCCTCGCCGCGACCGCGATCACGGCCCTGGTCGCATCACTGGTCTCGGAGCCGACGGTCGTCCTGGCGGCCGGCACGCTGTTGTACGTCTTCGTCCCGGTGGCCATCCTGCGCCACATCGCCCGGCGGCCCCAGGTGGACCGGGAGACCCTGTGGGGGGCCGTGGCCAGCTACGCGATGATCGGCATGGTCTACGGCTTCTGCTACCAGCTCGCCGGCGTGGTGCAGGCCGGCCCCTTCTTCGGCTCCGAGGGCGACCCGACGACCGCCGAGGCGTTGTTCTTCAGCTTCACGACCCTGACCACGACCGGCTACGGCAACTTCGTGCCCGTCGGCAACCCGGGCCAGACGCTCGCCGTCAGCGAGATGTTCCTCGGTCAGCTCTTCCTGGTCACGATCGTGGCCAAGGTGATGAGCGCGCTCGGCCCCCGTCAGCGACCCCCGAGGTCGTCGCCCGCCCGGAGCGGTGACCCGGAAGCCGGGTGACGCGCGGCCGCCAGTCATCCCCGTCGGATGATCCATGGTCGCGCCCCACGCCGGAGACTCGGTCCGGAGCCGACCACACGGGAGACGTCATGGGTGAGACCTCCGTGCTGGTCGTCATGGCCACGGTCTTCGCCTGGGGGCTGGTCTCCCGCCGCCTGGAGCGGGCGGACCTCACTGCACCTGTCGTCTTCGTCACCGTGGGAGGACTCCTGGCGGCCTTCGGGGTCCTCGACTCACCGTCCGCGCCCGAGACCCTCAAGCCGCTGGTGGAGCTGGCTCTGGTCTGGGTGCTCTTCGCCGACGCGGCCGGTGTCCGGGTGCACGAGCTGCGCGACGACGCCAGCCAGTACCTGCGGCTCCTGGCGATCGGGCTGCCCCTGACGATCCTCGGGGGATGGGCGCTGGCCCACTGGCTCTTCCCGTCGCTCGGGACGTGGCTCGCCCTGCTGGTCGCGGCCGCGCTGGCACCCACCGATGCCGCGCTCGGGCAGGCCGTGGTGACCAACCCGCACGTGCCCCCGAGGATCCGCCGGTTGCTCACCGTCGAGAGCGGCCTCAACGACGGGATCGCCACGCCCGTGGTCGTGTTCGCCCTGGCCGGGGCTGCCACGGCCGAGGGGGTGTCCGGTGCACCCGGTCTCGGGTCCGCCCTGGTCGAGCTCGCGGTGGGAGCGCTCGTGGGCGTCGCGCTCGGCCTGGCGGGTGGCGCCCTCGTCCGCGTCGCCCGCGACGGCGGCTGGGCGGCCGAGGGCTTCGTGGGCATCACCGTCCTGGCGCTGGCGGTGATGGCCTACACCGCCTCGGTGGCGCTGCACGGCAACGGCTTCATCGCGGCGTTCTGCGGCGGGCTCGCGTTCGGCGCCACCGCGGGACGACGGAGCAGCGCGGAGCTGGTGTTCCTCGAGCAGGCCGGCAGCCTGGTGTCGTTGCTGACCTGGCTCAGCTTCGGCGTCATCGCCCTGCCGATCATCGTCGACCGGATCAACCTCGACATCGTCCTGTACGCCGTGCTGAGCCTGACGCTGGTGCGCATGCTCCCGGTCGCGCTCTGCACCGTCGGCGCGGGCCTGGACCGGCCGACCGTCCTGTTCATGGGTTGGTTCGGGCCGCGCGGCCTCGCCTCCCTGGTCTTCGCCCTGCTCGCCCTCGAGGAGCTCGGCGGGGAGGCGGACGAGGTGATCGCACTCATCGGCGTCACCGTCCTGATGAGCGTCGTCGCCCACGGGTTCAGCGCCGGACCGCTCGCGACGTGGTTCGGCGAGGAGCAGTCCAGAGACGCCCCGGGAGCCCGTGGTCCCGGCTGAGTCGAGCGGGTCATCCGTGCCGGGTGATGCCCCGCCGGGACACGGCGTCTCCAATGGGAGGACGCACCCTGACCAGGAGGAAGCCCCCATGTGCCGATGGCTCGCCTACACCGGATCGCCGATCCTCATCGAGGACCTGCTGTACCGACCCGAGCACTCCCTGATCGTCCAGAGCATGAGCTCGACGATGGGAGCGGAGGCCACCAACGGGGACGGGTTCGGACTCGGTTGGTACGGCGACCGACCTACCCCCGGCGTCTTCCGGAGCACGGAGCCGGCATGGAACGACCGCAACCTGCACGAGCTCGCCGGGCACATCACGTCGGGCTGCGTCCTGGCCCACATCCGCGCGTCGACCGGGTCGCCCGTCCAGGAGACCAACTGCCACCCGTTCCGTCGCGGGAAGTGGCTCTTCATGCACAACGGCATGATCAGCGGCTTCCACCGCTACAAGCGCGAGCTGTCGATGGCGGTCGACCCGTCGCTCTTCGCCGACATCGAGGGCTCGACCGACACGGAGGTGTTCTTCTACCTGGCGCTGACGTTCGGTCTCGAGACCGACGCCATCGGTGCGGTGAGCCGGGCGGTCGGCCTGATCGAGGACGTCGGGCGCCGCAACGGTGAGAACTTCCCGATGCAGATGACCGTCGCCACCACCGACGGAGAGTCCTTCTACGCCTTCCGCTACTCCAGCGAGGGCCGGTCCCGGTCGCTGTTCCACAACGCAGACGTCCACACGCTGCGCGAGCAGTACCCCGACAACCCCCTGCTGCGTGGCCTCTCGGACGACGCCCGGATGGTGGTCTCCGAACCCCTCGGCAACCTCCAGGGTGCCTGGCTCGAGGTTCCCGAGTCGACGTGCGTCGTCATCCGTGGCGGTCAGCAGGAGCAGGTCCCCTTCACGCCGACCGCACTGCAGCCCGCCGTCTGACCTGGGGCGTATCCGCCGTGTGCCCCGCAGTCCACTGGACGCCACCGCAGACCGCCCCGCCGGTCCCCACCGTCGGGGTGGAGG